>JAFRIL010000145.1 GCA_017432845.1 Lachnospiraceae bacterium
GTTCAGCCGTTACATTACGGAAATTAACGGTCTTCGGATCACCCTTCATACCCGACAGCAGGAACATATCCGTAACCTTTCCGTCTTCATCAAGGCATACGCGCGCAACTACATCACTGTTCTTGCCTTCGTATTTTGAATATGTGTCACCCTGCGCATTATTGAGTATGATAAGACCGTGCCAGTCACCCTCATACCTTTTCATCAGTTCCTCGGACATCTTTGCATCTGCCGTATAAAGATCACCCGTATCGGAGCTGTCCGCATCAGCTGAAGGAGAACTCGGAGATCCGTCTTCATGTATGAATGTCAGAACCATTCCTTCATCAACAAGCACAAGGTATTCGTTTGATATGGAATACGTATACTGCTCACGCTCGCCTTCACCGTTGTCGGGAACCGTGATCACTCCGTCATCCCATTCCATATCCATGAGCTGTCCGACAAGATCGATCCTTCCCGTTCCGTCGTCGTTCATTTCGATCCAGGCTTCAATACCCTTATCCTTAAGCTCATCTTCCATGTAAACCTTACCATTCTGGTTCACATTATACAATGTCCACTTTCCGGATATCGAGGAGCCGCCGAGCATGTCATTAAGCTTTCCCGACATGGATTTCTTCTGGCCGGACTTTTCGTCTTTGGATACTTCTTCCTGCCCGTCCTCTGAAGAATTTTCGCCTTCAGCCTTATCGTTTCCGGCCGCTGCCTTGGCCTTGATCTCATCACATTCAAGTGTAAGGGTCATGCCCGAGTCCATGACATTTTCCAGTACCATAACGCCGTCCGACAATGTTCCGTCAAGAACTGCTCCGCCGCCTTCTGCATGGAACTTGTTACCGTCAAGTGTCCATTTCATTTTACCGCCGTCACCGTCTGCTTCAAGGCGGGCTTTGCCTTTCTTCATAAGTTCGAGCGTAAAGCCTCCCTCAAATACATCCTCAACCCCAACGGTAGTCTTTCCGTCATAACGATAAGCTTTTTGTCCCTTACAGGCTCCACGTAGAGCGCTGCCCAAAAAAAGCACATCGGTATGGTCGTAAGCGGGATCGTGTAGGCGTACCACAGATATTCATTTACATATACGTCATCGGGAAAGTATGAAAACTTGCACATCCGAATATGATCATTATTCTTTTGTTCGCAAAACTCAAACGCTCCACCGGCCATCTCCGCTTACATGTCTGTTATCCGTGATTAATCATAAACAAAAAAAAAGGGGTAAACTACCCCCAAATGTCTAAATCTATTACAATTTATAATCCGAAAAATCAAACGTCGCGAAGTAATCCTTCGGCGTCTCGGCACGTCTTATCATTTCAAAGCTCTTATCCGGATGGACCAGCACTTCCGCACTGCGCAGCTTTCCGTTGTAGTTATATCCCATCGCAAAACCATGCGCTCCGGTGTCATGGATATACACATAATCTCCGATCTCCATGGCAGGCAGAGGTCTGTCTATCGCAAATTTGTCGTTGTTCTCGCACAGTCCGCCCACAACATCATATATACCGTCCGTGGGTGAATCTTCCTTACCGAGCACCGTTATATGATGGTAACTGCCGTACATGGCCGGACGCATCAGATTGACAGCACACGCATCAACGCCAATGTACTCCTTGTAGATATGCTTCTTGTGTATAACCTTTGTAACAAGCGCACCGTAAGGTCCTGTCACATATCTTCCCATTTCCGTATAGATCGCAACATCCGTCATGCCGGCAGGCGTAAATACTTCCTCATACACCTTTCTGACGCCTTCTCCTATCACAAATATATCGTTAGGCTCCTGATCCGGCGTATATGCTATCCCGACACCTCCGGACAGGTTGATGAACCTGATATCTGCGCAGGTCTTTTCACGCACTGTTACAGCCAGAGTGAACAGTTTCTTTGCAAGCATCGGATAATAATCGTTTGTGACCGTATTGCTGACAAGGAATGAATGGATCCCGAAGTGCTTTACGCCGCGCTCCATCATGATCTTGATCGCATCGATCAGCTGCTCCTCGGTCATGCCGTACTTGGCATCCTGGGGGTTATCCATTATACCGTTTGAAACCGTGAAGGTACCGCCAGGATTGAACCTGACACTCATTGTCTCATCAAGGTTGCATAGTCTGTCATAATAATCAACATGTGTAAAATCATCAAGGTTTACAATGGCTCCGAGCTCTTTTGCAAGTATATAATCCGACGCGGGTGTTTCGTTTGAGGAGAACATTATCTCATCGCCTGTAAATCCCGCAGCCCTTGCAAGCATAAGCTCGGTAAGGCTCGAACAGTCTGCGCCGATGCCGTTTTTGCGAAGTATCTCGAGTATGAACGGATTCGGAAGTGCCTTGACCGCAAAGTATTCCTTGAATCCCTTGTTCCACGAGAACGCTTCCTTTATGTTCTTAACATTCTGAATGATACCGGCCTCATCATACACATGAAAGGGGGTCGGTATCTTCTCATCAATGGCAGCTGCCAGATCTTTGTCAATAAAAGGTGTCTTTCCCATCATTCAGTAAATCCCTCCACTCCTCGTATTGAGCCGTCACTTGTCAGGCTCTCGCTCTTATCGTCTGTCTGGGCGATGATATACTGGCCCTTAACGCCCGATGCTTCGCTGGTTGATTTTTCGGCAACGCCGTCCTTCGCCTTATAGGTGAATGTCCTCTTCTCACCACTCTTCTTCGTTCCGGTAAGCTTCATCGTTCCGTCTTCAAGACCGTTCGTGTAATTGCCGCTTATCTCCTTGGAGGTAAAATCGCTTGCCGAGACTCTTTCCTTGTAATAATTGGATCTGGCTACTCCGCTGCCGTTTGGCTTATCATCGGCCCACTCACCGTCATAGATGAACGATCCGATCGAAGACGTCTCCGGATAGCTCGATCTCATCATGACTCCGTGGCCGCTTCTCATACCATCGTGAAATTCGCCGTAGTAGTAATATCCGTTCTCGTACAGCGCGATCCCGTAACCTTCGCGGTTCCCGTCAAGATCATAATCACCGACATAATACGAATTATCCCCTATGACCTCTTCGGAGAATGCCACATATTCTTCTTCACGAAGCTTATCCTTGATCGCATCGTAGTCTTTGTTCTCAAACAGTTCCTTGAGCGGCTCAAGCTTTGCTGCCCTTGCCTCTTCCTCGGCACGCTTTGCTTCCTCTTCGGCGATCCTTGCCTCTTCTTCCGCCTGGATACGTGCGCGCTCTTCTTCTATCGCAAACACCTTGGCGTTCATGGAATCATCGCCGGTGTCATCAAATCCCTTATGAAGGACTTCGAGCATAGTATCCTCTTCGCCGCGGCTCTCATAAATGTTTGCTATCGACCAGTATGCCGTCTTGTTATTCGGATCTATCTCGAGCGCATTCTGGTAATACAACAGTGCATCATCACTTTCGCCTGCGGCATCGCCGAGCGACATATATGCTTTTATGATAGCCGACCTGATCTTCTCGTTGCCCTCTTCGTGCTCAAGAGCTCTCTCATAGCACTCGATGGCTTCCTGGTAGCATTCGGCCTCCATATAGTTGTTTCCCTTGTTGATAAGGTCAGCCACTTCATTTGCCGTCGATTTGTAGCTGGCATAGTAAAACGTGCCGAACAAAAGCGCGGCAAACAATACCGCTCCGACAAATATCTTAAGGGCAAGTGCCTCTTTCTTTGTCATGTGTTACTCCTGATATTGATACTACTACTGAATGTCCTCAATTTGCCAGTCTATCGGGTCAATTCCGTTAGACCGAAGAAATTCATTTGCCTTTGAAAAATGCCTGCAGCCGAAGAACCCTTTATATGCTGAAAGCGGACTCGGATGCGCCGCAGTAAGCACCAGGTGTTTCGGATTATCAAGCATCGAGGCTTTCTCCTGTGCATTTCTTCCCCACAGCATAAACACAATGGGACGATCCTCCTTGTTAAGAGCTGCGATAGTCGCATCCGTGAACTGTTCCCAGCCCTTGCCGCGATGCGAATTGGCCGCATGTGCCCTGACGGTAAGTACCGTATTAAGAAGCATCACACCCTGGTTGGCCCACTTCATAAGATAACCGTTATCCGGTATACGGCATCCGATGTCATCATGTAATTCCTTGTAGATGTTCACAAGGCTCGGCGGGATATCCGTACCCGGTGTTACCGAAAAGCACAGCCCGTGCGCCTGTCCGGGTTCATGATACGGGTCCTGTCCGAGTATGAGGACCTTTACCTTATTTATCGGTGTTATCTCATATGCGCGGAATACATCCTGCTTCTTCGGATATATCACGGCATTTTTATACTCATCGTTAACAAACCTGTACAGTTTTGCATAGTATGGTTTGGAAAACTCCGGTTTAAGCGGAGCGAGCCATTCGTTTTCTATCAATTTACTCTCCTTACCGATACACCGTTTTCATTTAAGTATTCCTTGAGGTCGCTGATCTCAAGCTCCTTATAGTGAAAGAGCGATGCAGCAAGTGCAGCATCGGCTGCGCCCTCTGTCAGGACGGTAAGAAAATCATTTTTACATCCGGCACCGCCGCTTGCTATCACGGGTATTGATACATTTTCGGATATTGTCTTAGTCAGCGCGATATCAAATCCGGCCTTTGTCCCGTCGGCATCCATGCTTGTAAGAAGTATCTCACCGGCACCGAGCGATTCGGCCTTTAGCGCCCACTCGAGCGCATCAATGCCGCAATCTATCCTTCCGCCGTTTTTATAAATATTCCAGCCCCCGTCGGGTCGTCTCTTTGCATCGATTGCAACAACAACGCACTGGCTTCCGAACTTTTCCGCGGCGTCCGATATGAGATATGGATTCGCTATTGCAGCGGAATTTACCGATATCTTATCGGCGCCCTCACGAAGCAGCCTCTTAAAATCATCAACGGTCCTGATCCCGCCACCTACGGTAAAGGGGATGAATACGGTCTCGGCAACTTTCCTGACCATATCAGCCACTGTCTGCCTGTTATCGGATGAAGCCGTTATATCAAGAAACACAAGCTCATCCGCGCCCGCGGCATCATATGCCGCAGCGATGTCAACCGGATCCCCGGCATCTCTTAAATTTACAAAATTCACGCCTTTAACAACCCTTCCGTTGTCTACATCAAGGCATGGGATTATCCTTTTTGTGTACATATTCCTATCACAGTCTGATGAAGTTTTCGAGTATGCCAAGACCCACGCTTCCGCTCTTTTCCGGATGGAACTGACAGGCAAAAACATTACCGCACTCAACTGATGCATCTATGGAAACGTTATAATCCGTGGTGGCAACCACAGTGCTTCGGTCCTTGGCCTCAAGATAATATGAATGTACGAAGTATACGTACGGATCGGGTCCGATGCCCGAGAACAGTCTTCCTTTGCCGGAAAGCGAAAGGGAATTCCATCCCATGTGGGGGATCTTGCAAAACTGTCCCTTCGGGATCTTTTTGAGCGTACCTTCCAATATTCCGATACCGTCCACCCCGGGAGATTCCTCACTTTTCTCGTAGAGGAGCTGAAGTCCCAGGCAGATACCCAGGAATGGTTTCCCCTCTTTGATGATATCCCTTATAACGTCAACAAGACCATAGCCGTGAAGTCTTCCCATCGCATCTCCAAAGGCGCCTACTCCCGGCAGTATGATCTTGTCAGCTCTTTTAAGTATCGCCTCGTCCCTTGTAACGGTTATATCCTGACCCAGCCGTAAAAAGGCTTTGACAACGCTTTTCATGTTGCCCGCATCATAATCGATTATCGCGATCACAGATCATTCTCCTCAGCATTGATCACCGAATCATCTTCGGGCTGCAAATTATCCGGCGCGCCGGGTGGCAAAATATCCTGACCGCCTTCCGCAGGTGCCGCTCCTTCATCCGGCGCCACACCCCCTGCCGCCTGCGATGTTCCGCGAAGCGCATCATAAAGGGCACGGGTATATTCCGGTGAACCTTCGAGCTCGATCCAGCTTCTCGCACTGTCCACGGTAACACCGAACGTATTATAAAGTTCATCATATATCTGTCGCGACTGTACCGAATACTTGTCGATGATACCGAGTGTTGCAGCCTCCTCGGCATACTCATCGATCATCTGGACACCCTGAACAAGTGCATTTAATGCCTCCATACGAAGTCCCATCTTCATATAGTTCTGATAGGAATCATAAGGTCTCTTGACACGAAGGAGCGTAACCGTCCTGTCGTAGAGCACCTGGTCCTCCTTGGTCAGCTTATGGCCGCGCATATATTCATATGTCTTCTGGTACTCTCCTGTGGTATAGAATTTCTTGGCCTTCTTGATATCCTGTGAATACGGATATAAGAATGCAGTAAACGTTATCACAAGACCTATGGTTATGCAGAAGAGCGATATAGCTACGACTTTCTTTCTCGGAAGTCTCTTGCCCGGTATCTCGGGAAGATCATCCTTTACTTTCTTCTTCTTTTCCTTTTTCTTCTTTTTCTTTTCTTCCTGCGCTCCTTCCTCGCCCTCTTCACCCTCGGCGTCGGAGCCCTTCTTGCCCTTCTTTTCTTTCTTCTCTTTCTTCTTCTTTTCTTTTTTCTTCTTCTTGTCTTCCCCGGCTCCCTCTTCTCCGAGTTCGGAAAGGATGGCTTCGTTTTCCGCCGCACCCTCCTGGGCTATATCAACAGCGCTCTGTTCGATCAACGCACCCTGAGGCTCTTCGTCTTCCACTTCCTCGAACAGTTTTGCAAACAGGTTGGCAAAGAATCCTTTCTTTTTGGGTCTGACCTCCGATTCATCGGGAATATCAAGAAGATCGGGATCGACCAGGAGTTCTTCGTCTTCGCCGATGACCTCGACATTATCGCCTTTCTTCTTTTTCTTACCAAAGAGTCCGCGCTTTTTCTTCTTTTTCTTCTTACCGGATGACTCTTCTTCCTCATCGATAAGATTATCGATATTAAACAGTTCATCTTCCGAATCGGAAGCAAACAGTGCTTCCGCTGTTTCGGTGTTGGGATCTACAAGTTCGGAATTCTCATCCTTTTCAAGAAGATTTCCTATATCGGAAAGATCTCCGGATCCGTCATCAAGAGATCCGAGAAGATCGTTAAGGTCCTGATCATCTGCATTTGCGGCCTCCGCCTCAGCGCCATTTTCTCCTTCTTCAGACGAAAGGGAGTCTGTGACATCATCAAGCATAGCCGACAGATCCGTATCAAACATGTCGATACCGAGATCATTGTCGGATGTGACACCTTCTTCTGTATCCGGTGTTTCTTCTGCGATACCTTCATCGATCGGGGTATCATCTACCGGGATATCGTCAGCCGGAGCTTCTTCCTCAGATGTTTCCTCTGCAAGGGTCTCTTCAGCCGGAGCTTCTTCTTCGGTTTCTTCTCCGCCGGCATTTTCTCCGGTGATCTCACCAAGTGATGAGAGAAGTTCGGATATTTCCTGGTCAGGCATAAGAGGTGCTTCCTCGCTCTCATCTTCAGGCATGGACAGCTCTTCCATTGCGGGCTCGGTCTCTTCCTCTGAAGGAGCTTCTTCTTCTTCTTCTGCAGGGGTCACTTCTTCTGCAGGGGCCTCTTCATCTGCAGGGGTCTCTTCTTCTGCAGGGGCTTCATCTACGTTAGCGCCTGCAAACAGTGCAGCTATCGTGTCTGCGTCAAGCGCCTTCATACTGTCGTTAGGATCAAGATCATCTATCGACATTCCCGCGGGCTCTTCCACAGCAGGTTCTTCGATAACGGGTTCCTCGATCACAGGCTCCTCAATTACAGGCTCCTCGATAACAGGTTCCTCGATCGCGGGTTCCTCGATCACGGGTTCCTCGATCGCAGGCTCCTCAATTACAGGCTCCTCAATTACAGGTTCCTCGATAACAGGTTCCTCGATCGCGGGTTCCTCGATAACAGGCTCCTCGATAACAGGTTCCTCGATCGCAGGCTCCTCAATAGCAGGTTCCTCTATAACAGGCTCCTCGATCACGGGCTCCTCGATAACAGGTTCCTCGATCGCAGGCTCCTCGATAACAGGTTCCTCGATCACAGGCTCCTCGATAACAGGTTCCTCGATCACAGGCTCCTCGATCACAGACTCGGGAACGGGAACCTCAATTTCTTCAATTACGGGTTCGGGAATTATATCAAGATTGCCGTCATGCTCAATAACCGGTCCTTCAGGCAGAGGGATCTGTTCCGCAACAGGAATTTCTGCAGCAACGGAAGTCTCCGGCTCAACGATAGTCTCCGGCTCGACGGGATTTTCCTGCATGTCTGGTTCGATCTGCGGCAATATAGGTTCGGATATCTCTCCGGAATCAGGCACCGGTGCATCAACATCAGGCATCAGATCGGCAGGTATCTGTACAGATTCGGGTTCAGGTTCCGCAACAGCCTTCGGCTCCACAGGTATCTCAATCTCACCCCGGTTCGTAAACGATGCATTCTGATCGTATGCGTTTCCAAGTATAGCGGAATTGGACCCGGTAAGTCCTTCTGCCATGGCAAAAACATCTTCCCTGTCCAGGTTTTGTATCTCATCAGGCTTCTTTTCCGGTTCGGGTTCAGGTACACCCATAGCCTGTCTTAATAAGCTGTCTAAATAATCTTCAGTGGACTGAGCCATTTCATCCTCCGAGTTACATAAAATATCAACTTATAGTACCATATTTTAGGTATGCAAACAACTTAAAATAACAAAAAACGGAGTCGGATTTCCGACTCCGTGCATTACATAGATAACGTCTGTTATTCAGGTAACTCCTCAACCTTCTCCGGTTTTGCTTCAGACACGAGCTTGTCAATAAGAAGAACAAGATTACCGATCTCGGGCTTGCTGAGCTGTGCGTCGGCACCGAGTGCCTCACCCTTGACTCTCATCTCTTCATTGACAAGTGAAGAGAATATGATAACCGGGATCTGCTTCAGCTGATCATCCGTCTTGATCATATGGGTAAGTCTGTGGCCGTCCATCTGAGGCATCTCAATATCAGTGATCACAAGCTGTACCTTCTCATCAAGAGTACCCGAATCCCTGGCATCGCATATATAGTTCCATGCCTGCAGGCCATCCTCTGTACGTGTAACATTGATGTAACCGGCTGCCGTAAGCGCATCGCTGATGAGCTTATTAAGAAGGTGCGAATCCTCGGCGATAAGGATCGGAACACTGCTCCTTGCTCTGTCGCCAAGTGCATTTATCTGATTCATACGAAGTCCGGTCTCGGGGCTGATATCCGCAACGATCTTCTCGAAATCAAGAATGATGACAAGTCTGTCGTCAAACTTGACAATACCCGTTGATACGCCTTCGACTTCATTATTGACCGTGGCATCGGGCTTGATTATCTCTGTCCAGTTCACACGATGGATACCCATAACGCGGTCAACATGGAAAGCAACATCGAGCTTATTGAAATTCGTGATAATGAACAGTCCGTCCGAACTCTCCTCATCACCCATCTGAAGAGCGTTCTTGAGGCTGATCGCCGTGATCATCTTGTCACGCGGCATAAATATTCCTTCTACCGAAGGATGCGAATTAGGCACCGGTGTAACAGGCTGATATGTGATGATCTCACGGATCTTCGCAACATTGATCCCGTATGAGTTCTCGCCAAGCTTAAACTCGAGGATCTCCAACTCATTAGTACCGTTTTCCAATAAGATTTTGCTATCCATACCTTCACCTCATAAATTAGTGTTCCGAATGTACATAGTTATACTACACACAATCAGCGAGTTCATTATATCACACATTTTCAGAAAAAACACTAAAAATTCGGCAGTTTGAAATCATTTTTCTTCCCAGAACAATTCATCAAGTGTTTTACCAAGTGCTCTGCATATCGCAATGCAAAGATTGATTGTGGGATTATAATCACCTTTTTCTATCGCGCTTATCGTCTGTCTGGACACGCCGCACTTGATAGCCAGGTCTTCCTGAGACAGATCAAGCCCTGCGCGGGCAGCTTTCATCCTCAGATTCTTCATTCATTATCCCCGCTTTCTTCAGATGCATTCTCGGCGATTTCTTTTCTTGACTTGATGAACAGTTCCACCCCTACGGTAACCATGAGTATAAAACATAACAGGTTGGTTCCGGAATCGGAAATCATACCGTCCTTGATAAACTCTCCTCCGACGATCGGTCCGATCACTCCGAGAAGGTTACAGATCGCAGCAGCGATACAGATGATCGCAAAGCGTTTTTTATTGTTATTGATCCCGAAATATGCATCATGTTTAATACTGTATGTGATCTGAGCGATCATACCGACAAATAAAATGAAGAAGTATTTTGTCAGGCTGGATGCAATGACAACACCTGCCATTTCCAAAAGCATTACAGCAGTTGCGGCTATCATCACAGCCCAGAATCCGTACATATAAGCTTTTCCTCGTGCGATGATCTGCCTCTCGTCATACTTTGTCACTATCTTCCTGTCCTTGTTCATGAATTTGAAAAGGATCACACATAACAAAAGTCCGACCATGATCCCGATCGCTATACCCGATGACTTAAATACACCTGTTCTATCCATTATTCTCATCCTCTCTCTTACTGTAAATATCAGATATTCTGTGTCTTTAGAAGCGATGACCTGTGCACCCGGTCCATCACCTGTATGAATAATACCACTATAGATAGATATTTGTCAACTATATTTTACATCTTTCATATACAAAAAGGAGCACATCACTGTGTTCCCTTAGTAAAATCAAGGTTTTGCGGGATTCACTGAAGTGTATACCCCTGCTCCTGACCGTCTCTTATGATCAGAAGATCCATGGATGTTATCTCTTCACCTTCCGGTATCTCAAACACAAGAACCGCATCAACCGTCGCACCGCTTGTCAGCAGACCGGAGTAATTCATCAGATCATTGTCAAGGAAAGTCACATCTCCTCTGACCTTATCCGTACCGTTTACAAGAAGTCTTGCCTTGAACTCGGTAGAGTTGGTATGAACATCTAAATCATCCCCTCCGGGATTGGTCATATCAAAATGGACAACGAGCAGTCTCTTGCCGCTTGCCGCCTTCATGGAAAACGCAAGTTCCTCACCGTTTTCGGGATAGTGCTCCGCCACTTCATAGCTGACATACTTAATATCGGCACCGGGAATTCCCAAAGCTTCCCCAAGAGGCATCGAGGCAGATATCTCATCCCCGTATTCCGGAGCATCGACAAGAGCTTCATCGTCTTCATCGGGAGCAGGAACTTCTCCTTCATCGCCGGGAGGCTGTGTTCCCTCATCGGGAGGTGTCTGAGCGTCCGGCGGAAGACTTCCTTCATCAGAAGGTTCCAGGCCGGGAAGCGGGCCGGGGCCTTCAGGAGCCGGCTCTTCCTTCTTCATCCCGGGATTGACCTCTGCTCTGTCTATATCTTCAACGATCATCAGTCCGCCGGGATGTCCCTTTGCATACTCGAGGAGCTTTCCCGCGGCATACTCGGCTATGAGCGTGCTCTGCTCGGGCGTAAGCTCAAGCGTCGGTACCATCCCGCATCCGGTAAGTGTCATCGAACACATGACAACCGTCGTTATATATGCGATTATCCGAACAACCTTTTTATTCATAACCCCAATAATATCACACCTTTTGCGCATTGTCGAATGACCCGAGCGAATCCGTGCCGTCCACTTCAAACCAGAAACTGACTCCGCCGGGGTGATTTTCGACCCCGTAATCATGTCCCATGGCATCCATACATGCCTTGACTATCGACAGTCCTATGCCGCTTCCGCCATACTCACGTGTCCTTGCCTTGTCAGCCTTGTAGAACTTGGTCCAAAGATTCGGGATGATCTCTTCGGGAATGTTGTCTCCGGAGTTATATACGCTGACCCTTACAACTTCTCCCGCTTTGACCACGTCTATCCTGACAGCTTTGGTGCCTTCACTGCCGCTCTTGGCATAATGGATCGCATTCGACAGATAATTGGTCAGCACCTGTTCCACCTTGAACTCATCCGCCCACACCGGAATACTGATCTTATCAGGCATCTGAAACGCGATGTCATTCTGTTTGATGAGGATATCCATGGAGGATGCGCAGTTTCTGATCAGCTCCATAAGGTCAAAATGCTCTATCTCCACTTGTGTGTTTCCGAATTCGAGTTCATTAAGCTGCAGCAGGTTTTTGACGAGCCTGTTCATCCTGTCGGCTTCATCCGTTATGACCTCGCAGTAAAAATTGCGGCTTTCGTCATCATCGTTGACGCAGTCACGAAGCCCCTCCGCATACCCCTGTATGAGAGCTATAGGAGTCTTCAGCTCATGTGATACATTCGAGAGAAAATCCTTACGCATCTCATCTATCTCTGTCTTTTTGTCAATGTCGTGCTGAAGCTTTGCGTTGGCACTCTTAAGCTCGACGATCGTACCTTCCAAAGCATCGGACAGTTTGTTCATATGCTCTCCGAGAACATCGACCTCATTTCCCGTGTTGCCGTAGTACTTCTCGGAAAAATCAAGCTTTGTCATCTTCTCGGATATCTCAACAAGCTTCATGATAGGCTGTGTTATCCTGCATGTGGCCAGGAATATGAATATAAGTCCGGCGATTATCGCAATGATACCGAACCTGATAAAGATCATGTTGGCAAGATAGGACGCCTCTTTCATACTCTGTACCGGAGTGCGGATAAGTATCAGATTGCCGTTTGTAAGAGACCCCCACAGTTCAAGATAATCGATATGTACTCTCGGATCGACCGTTCTTTGTATCTTGATCCTTTCTCCTTCATACATCGGATCCACTTCATCATTTCCGCCGAATACGAATTCAAGAAGACGTTTGGTCATAAGCGACGATTCGGGATCGGTTGATTTTACGATCTGCTTGTCGGCATCAATCACGAGAACTTCGATATTGTTGATAACGGAGATCTGTCTTAACGACTCATCAAACTTTACCGATGAGATATCTCCCTTTGCCGCTGCCTCGTCGATATCGTTGTAGCACGTTAAAAGGACCTTCTGCTTGTTATACATATATGCGCTCTCAAGCGTCAGCATGTTGACAACGCTTATGAGGAATATGCACAACGTCAGCAAAAGGCCGAATACAAAAGTATATTCTCGTTTGATCGATTTTTTAAGGAAACGTATCATTACAATTTCAGGAGTTCAAGAAGGTACTGCCACTCACGGCGGGTGCTTGATATCGAAAGCTTCTCGTTAGCCGTATGAACATCCCACATATCGGGTCCTATGGAGATCGCATCTATCCCTTTGATCTTCTGTGCAAAGATCGCGCACTCAAGACCCGCATGAATTGTGATTATCTCTATCTCCCTGTCAAACAGCTTCCTGTAAAGCTGCTGCGCACTTTTTGCAAAGCCTGACGGATCATCGTTCTCCCATGCCGGATATCTCCCCCTGGTGGCAAATTCGACCTTGAACGCATCGGCAAGCATATGCATCTTATATATCATCCATTCAAGAGATGACTCGGTGTTGCTGCGAAGGCTCGTGACTATTGAGTAACCCTTGGGCTTGGCAGATACGACACCGATATTGGAACTGGTCTCGACAAGATCAGCCTTCTGGCTCTTCTTGGCAACACCGTTCGGTATGACGTTAAGTAATGCGATAAACCTCCTCATATCCTTATTGGACATAGTATCAAGCTTACCTTTTCCCTTGTCCTTGCACTTTATCGAAAAGTCCGGATCTGTCCTGCCGTATTCCGAAGCGACCGCTTCGGTAAAAGGCTTGATGAGTTTTTCAAAAGCCTTTCCGTGCTTCTTCCTGACAACTACCGTTGCCGTTGCCGATGTGGGAATGGCATTATCCTTAACACCGCCTTCATACGATGCCAGGGCCATCTCAACATTTGATGCGGCAAGCGCAAGAAGCCTTCCCATAAGGACGTTGGCATTTGCCTGGCCCTTATGTATCTCCGTTCCGGAGTGTCCTCCGGCAAGGCCCGAGACGGTGATATCATAGACATTACCCTCAACCTTGCCGTTCTTGCACTTGGATGACAGATCGCATCTGCATCCGCCGGCGCAACCGACAACAAGATGATTTTCTTCCTCAGTATCTATATTGATGAAGCGCTTACCCTTGATACGGGAGATATCATATCCCGCGGCGCCTGCAAGTCCTACCTCTTCATCTGCGGTAAACACAGCCTCGATCATCGGATGCTGTATTTCGTCGCTGTCAAGAACAGCCAGTATCAGTGCGATCCCTATACCGTCGTCGGCACCGAGCGATGTGCCCTTTGCAGTGATAAAATCACCGTCGACGTATGCCTTTACCGCCTCTCTTTCATGATCGATGTCCAGCCCTTCTTCGGCAACGCATACCATATCTATGTGCGCCTGAAGGATAACGGTCTCCTTATCCTCCATTCCCGCGGTCGCCGGCTTAAGTATCGTGACATTCATAAGATCGTCACGATATGCGATAAGCCCCCGCCTTCCCGCAAACTCCACGAGAAAATCACTTACCGCTTTTTCGTTTCCGGAGCCGCGCGGTATCGCTGTCAGCTGGTCAAAAAATCCGAAAACCTTTTTCGGTTCCAGATCGTATATTTCCTGTGCCATAATGATCTCCTGTATGATCTGTTAAACTTCGAACTTATAGCCCATGCCCCAGATGGTCTTGATGTATTCGCAGCAATCTCCCATCTTGGAACGCAGCTTTTTGACATGGGTA
>JAFRIL010000146.1 GCA_017432845.1 Lachnospiraceae bacterium
AGGTGATCTGCTGTGATGCATGCCGGGCAAGGGCCGAGTCGGCGGACCTGTACTCGGTCCGCATATTTCTCGAAGACGACAGCGGAAGGGAGATACTGTCGAGAAGCGGAGTGCGTTTTACCGAAGCGGATCTTAAGAGTACGGGAATAGATTTTGAAACGTATTCCACACCTCTTCGTATCGGAATAGAACTGGAGCAAAGACCGAAGGAACTGTGCAGTTCCTGCAGTTCCCACATCGGGGACAATATAACGATAGACGGCATATTCTGCCACAGGACATGTATGACAGTACAGTCCCAGCCGGTAGATACTACCGTTGATCCGGGAGGGGAAGCACATTTTTCTATAAAGCTTTCGAAGTATGCCATGACCCACACGCCTGACCCGCGGTCTTTCTATAAATGGGCGATAAAAGAAGATGACGGAACATGGAGGTGGCTTGGAGACGGGGTTGGAGAATACGGCGAGATCTACAGGGACACCGGCAAGCCGACCCTGACCATTTCAAACGTTACCGGGGCGCTTCACGGACAGGAATATGTCGTGGCAATGAACGGGACGTACGGCAAGATCGTCTATTCCGATCCGGTCAGGGTTTACGTGACAGGATACGGCCAGAGTCAAAATGATCCCGACCCGTCTGCCGAACCTTCACCCGGCCCGCAGGTGCCTGATGGGCCCGATGATCCGGTAACGCCGGACACACCGATAGTTCCGAAGGGCGGCAGCAGTTCATCATACAAGCCGTCATCTTCGTCATCGTATGTACCGCCGTCCTCTTCGACGAGTGCGTCGCCCGGAGTGCCCAAACCGTCGTATTCTTCGTCAAGCAGCAGTAACCGAACAAAAGACGACGATGACGGATTCAAAGGCAGTATAAATACGTCGGTAATACCCGGGAGCGGACAGATCATCCCGGCAGATTCTGGATCACCAACATCTGTGCCCGGTACAAAAGGAGGTAACGGATCAAAAGGCTCTTCGTCAAAAGGGTCTTCATCAAAAGGAACTTCGTCAAAAGGATCATCATCTTCCGGAACGTCTCTTTCGGGAACGGGATCGTATGTATCAAGGAAGCCCAATTCCTCTACCGTGATGAAGAACGGGATACTGTATGTCATAGACGATGACGGCGGCAGTATCGGAACAAAAGGAGAACTTGCGGAAAAAGACGATATGAAGGAAGAGAGCATCGATAATGAAAATGCATATTCGGCTGCGGATCTTGCATCAAATGACGCTCTTTTGGAAAAGGAGATAACAAAAGGGTTCTTTGACACGGTCCCGGGATATATCGTCATCATACTCTCGGCCTTACTCCTTCTGCTTCTGGCACTGTTCTTCCTGTTCTTCGGAGTGATCGTATTCGGTGAGGTGGAAGAGCATGACGAGGTATTCGGACTGTGCGCGATAAGACTGCTTATGCGCCGTGACGGAAACTGGTATATCAACCTGTCATCATTGTTTGATGACAATGCTGTTGTAAAACTGCGCATCGGACTGCTTACGGCTGTGATATTCGAAGGCTGGGATATTGTCGGAAAGAGTGAGGGAGTGTACGAAGGAAGTGTGACCGGACGTATGCAGCAGAACATTCAGATGCACCGTAAAGATGTAAGGAGGAGTGTATGAAGAAACTGTTTGGATTTTTTATACTTGTCTTTCTGCTCGAGTGCGGACAGCGAAATGTTGCGGCAGTCGAGCAGACAGGGCTCGGAGTGGATATCAGGACATACGATAATGAAACGGTCATGGTCATGACCGGACATACATACTACAGCAGCGTACCGCTTGTGTTTACTCCACGGGAAACCGAAGGGATCAGTTACAGCATCAGTACTGACGGAGGTATGAGCTGGGGTGCTTTTGTACCCATGGACAAAGAGAACATCACGATATATCCCGATGATAATACCAGTCAGACCGGCAGGTGGCTTATAAAGTTTAAGAAGGAGTCGGAAGAGGGCGAGATATATTCGGATATATGCGATGTATGCTTTGACACTGCTTCCCCTGTCGTAGAACTGACCGATCCCGAAAAGATATCGGGATGGCTGTGCGAGGATGAGAACGTAACCCTTGCGGTATCCGATAACACCGGGATAAGCAGGATCATCGCAAGGTGTGCGGACAAGACTATAGGAGAGCTTCAGGAAAAAGAAGGGGAGATAGCAACGGAATGCAAGCTGTTGATACCGCTTAAATATACCGGGAAGAAGACAAATACCGTTGAGACTGTCTGCTATGATCTTGCCGGTAATTCGTCGGTCCTTACATTTGAGTATCTGTATGATGACAAATCCCCGACCGTTTCAGTTAACGGGATCCGGGAAGGCGATATTTACGCTTCTTCCGTGAATGTAATGCTGGAAGCCGATGACGGTGATGACGATGCTTTCATATCGTATGTGCTTGAGCGAAAAACAAAGGATGAGATCATAACAAAAGCCGCGAACGATCTTGTTGGCAAGGTAAATATCGATATATCGGAGGACGGAAGATATACGCTGACGGTAAGCTCATATGACAGGGCAAAAAACAGGTCGGAGGAATTGACCAGGCGGTTTTGCATAGATACCACATCCCCGCAGCTGTTTGTAAGAGGTGTTCCGGAGTCGGCGGATATAAGACAGAACGTAAGGATCGCTCTTGATGTGGAAGATGAGAGCTATGAAGATACCAAAGTTAACATAATTCTAAAAAGAACTGCTCTGGGAAAAACAGATATTATACCGATAGAACCTTATAAAACGCAAGGGATACCTGACAGCAGAGAAGTTTACATAAATTCAGACGGGGAGTATGACCTGACGCTTTCGGCTACTGACGGCGCAGGAAATTCCCGCTCGGTCTCAAAGACTTTCCGCATCGATACGAATGCTCCTGACATATCAATATCGGGAATTAGCGAAGGCGTGGCAACATCTTCCAAGCCGGTAGTCAGGTTTTGTGCGGGCGAGATGTTCTATGACTCAACGATCATGACAAGCATTCTCGAGAAGAAGGAAAAGGGCGGCAGCAGGCTCATATCGAAAGAGGATCATGTGATGAAGGCGGCAAACGACCATGTGGATGTTGTTGTCGGGTCGGAAGGAGAATATACTCTTACATGCATTGCAGCGGACAGATCGGGGAATCAGGCTAAGAAGAGCATATCGTTTACTGTTGACTATACACCGCCTGTGATCACGGGGATGTCCGATATCGACAGCAGCTATTTCAAGACATTTTCGCTTCCCAAAAAGATAAAGGAACTGGTAAGCGATTCGACAAATGTTGTGGCAAACGCATACGTAAATGACGTACCGTTCCGGGACGGGGACAATATCGTCCGTGAGGGAAAGTATGTCCTTACGATACTCGCAAAGGATGAGGCCGATAACGAGTCAGAGGGTTCGGCGGTGTTCATCGTGGATCATACCGCACCGCAGATCGTACTGGAAGGTTTTGACAAAAACGGAAATATCCCGAAAGGAAGCCGTATAAGGGTGGGGCTGTTTGATGAAACTGACAGGCTGCTGTCGGTCAGGTTTGACGGGGATGATATACCGTTAAGCGGAGGTTTTGCGGATTTTCCGGTAGTTGACTATGGCAGTCACTGCCTGTCGGTTAAGGCGGAGGATGATGCGGGGAATGTTACGGATACAGACATACATACAGAATGTTATATGAGTTCGATCTTTCCCGGACCGGTCATCAAGACCGAAAACCTCATCAGCAAAACGGATGAAAGCGGAGATGAGGAGGGAGATGTCGATCCTCTGGGACTGATGGTAGGCACTTTATCGGTACTTTCGGGGTCTTTCGGCTTTGTCTACAGAACTTTTTTGCGTGATTGACTATACGATAAAGACAATGTAAAATCTAGACAGACACAAGGTATTGAGTCCAAAACCGTAAAATCAGCAATAAAAGCACAATATATCAGTATTATTTGGCATGTACAGGGATAAGACAAAGAAGATACAAATAGGAAACAGGGTCATAGGCGGCGGAAGCCCCATCCTCATCCAGTCGATGACCAATACCAAGACCGAGGATGCGGATGCAACGGTTGCCCAGATACAGAGGCTTTGCGATGCCGGGTGCGAGATAATAAGGGTTACCGTTCCTACCATCGAAGCTGCCCGGTCCCTTGCACAGATCAAGAAAAGATGCGATATACCTGTAGTCGCGGATATACATTTCGATCATAAGATGGCCATTGCCGCGATCGAGAACGGAGCCGACAAGATCAGGATCAATCCCGGAAACATAGGAGGCGCCGACAGACTGAGGGAAGTCGTTGCCGCGGCAAAGGAAAGAGATATCCCGATAAGGGTCGGTGTCAACAGCGGATCGCTTGAAAAGGATCTGGTCGAAAAGTACAAAGGTGTTACCGCCCGGGGCATAGTCGAGTCCGCGATGGACAAAGTCCATATGATCGAGGATTGCGGTTACTCAAACATAGTCGTATCCATCAAGTCATCAGATGTTATGATGTGCGTTCGGGCACATGAAGAGATAGCTCCCGTATGTCCGTATCCCCTTCATGTCGGCATAACGGAATCCGGGACGGTAAAAAGCGGCAGCATCAGATCTGCCGTCGGTCTAGGGATCATACTTAACGAAGGGATAGGCGATACGATCAGGGTGTCTCTTACTGGGGATCCGGTCGAGGAAGTAGTGACGGCAAAGCTCATACTGAAGTCGCTCGGACTGCGAAAAGGCGGGATCGATGTCGTATCCTGTCCGACATGCGGACGGACGAACATAGACATCATTGGGCTTGCATCAAAGGTTGAACAGATGGTTGCCGGATACGATCTTGACATTAAGGTTGCCGTGATGGGGTGTGTGGTTAACGGACCCGGAGAGGCCAAGGAAGCCGATATCGGAATCGCCGGAGGAAAGAATGAAGGCCTTCTCATCAAAAAAGGACAGATCATCAAAAAGGTTCCCGAGGACGAGCTGTTGCAGACTCTCAAGGAAGAACTCGATAATTGGGACAGATAGATAAAAGGTAATATCCGTAATGGAAAAGAATTTCTTCGATGTGTTTTCTGTGCTGACTGTATCCGATGATGACAGACAGCTCCTTGAAGAGACCAGGGTAACAAAACTGGTCTCTTCTTCGCGTCATGATAAACTGAACATTTATCTTTCGAGCGATCATATCATACCGAGATATAACCTCAACCGGATAGAAGGCAGCATCCGCAAGCAGTACTACAGGGATGATCCCGTATCGGTCAGGATAATCGAGCGTTTCAATCTGGCAGGTACATATACTCCGAAGGCTGTATTTGCCATGTACAAAAGCAGCATATTCGATGAGGCCGAAAGGATCAATCCGGCATGGGCCGATCTTCTGCATCATGCGGATTTTGAATTTCCCGAGGGAGACGGTTCGATGGTACTTGTCCTCGAGGACAGACCCATCGCAAGGGATATGGCCGATGAGATGGCAGGGCTTTTCGACAACATGCTGAACAAGCGATGCGGTCTGAGTGCGCATATCACCGTATCTTTCAAGGAACGTGAAAAAAGAGCGAGCGTTGAGCACACGAAGAACCGTATCGAGGAGAAGATACGTCATATGGCCGAAGAACCCCGAAAGATACAAGGGGAGTCTTCGGATGTTTATAATATTTATGAGGGGAAGGAAGATACAGGTGCAACAGAGGATCCGGCGCCGTATGATCCTGAGTACGTAAAGGCGGCCCCTGTAAAGACAGCCCCTGCAAAGCCCGAGCCCGAAAAGAAGACGCCAGCCAGAAAAGAGACGACTTACAGGAAGAAGAGGCTTCCCGATGATCCTTCCGTCATCTACGGCAGAAGCTTTACCGGGGATACGATCCGTATATGTGATATAGACGGCGACATCGGCGAAGTCGTTGTGTGTGGCCAGGTATTTTCCTACAACGTCAGGGATACACGCACGGGCAAGAAGATGGTCACTTTTTCCGTCACCGATTTTACCGATTCGATCGATGTTAAGCTCTTTCCCAAAGAAGACCAGCAGGAGCATCTGTTTTCATACATAAAGGACGGGGCTTTTATCACGATCAAGGGCGTAACCTCCATCGATAAATATGACGGACAGCTGTCGCTTGGCTATATCGCAGGGATAAGGATGGCGGATGATTTTCGCGTTAAGCGGGAGGATAATGAAGCGGTAAAGCGCGTTGAGCTTCACTGCCATACGAAGATGAGCGATATGGACGGTGTCTCGGCTGTTTCGGATATCATAGACCGGGCCAGGAGCTGGGGACATGACGCGATCGCCATCACCGATCACGGTGTTGTCCAGGCCTTTACCGAAGCCTTTCATCACGTAAGGGACAAGAAGATCGATGACTTTAAGATCATATACGGCATGGAAGGATATGTCGTTGACGACGAGGATGACATTGCGGTCAATCCCAAAGACATTACAGTAGATGCACCGTTTGTCGTGTTCGATCTTGAGACGACAGGGTTTTCTGCCGCAAACGATTCGATCATAGAGATCGGGGCTGTCAGGATCGAGGGCGGCAAGATAAAAGGGCGCTTTTCGACGTTCGTTAATCCGAAGCGGCCCATACCGTACAGGATAGAAAAACTGACCGGAATAAACGATTCCATGGTAAAGGATGCGCCGTTCATAAATGATGCGCTGACTGATTTCGGACGGTTTTGCGAAGGCGCCGTATACGTTGCACATAATGCTGCATTTGACATGGGATTTTTGTCGGCCAAGGAAGCGGCGGCAGGCATTTTACGAGAGTATTCCTATGTCGACACGCTTGGCATGGCAAGACTTCTGGTGCCCGAGATAGCAAGGTTCAAGCTTGACAACCTGTGCAAGTTCTTCAAGATACCTCTTGAAAATCATCACCGTGCGGTTGACGACGCCGAGGCCACTGCGCATATCTTCTTAAGGCTGCTTGCACGTCTGGAACAAAAAGGTGTGGGAAGTCTTGCGGGACTTAATGAACTTGCCTCATCCTCCGATGAGAAGATAAGAAAATCACCGAGCAATCACATAATACTTCTTGCGGCAAACGAGACCGGCAGGGTGAACCTGTACAGGCTCGTGTCGCAGTCACATATCAGGTATTTCCACAATCAGGCCAAGATACCGAAGAGTCTCATCGAAAAGTACAGGGAAGGCCTTATCATAGGCTCGGCCTGCGAACAGGGAGAACTGTATCAGGCGATCCTCGGCAAAAAGAGTGAGGATGAGATACTTCGTATCGCAAAGTTCTACGACTATCTGGAGATCCAGCCGGACGGCAACAACGCCTTCATGATCAGGGAGGATAGGTTCGAGGATATTAATTCGGAAGAGGACCTTCATGCGATCAATAAAAAGATCGTAGAGCTCGGGCAGCAGCTCGGCAAGCCTGTTGTTGCGACGTGTGACGTTCATTTCCTTAATCCCGAGGACGAGGTATACAGGCGTGTGCTGATGGCCGGAAAAGGCTTCAAGGATGCGGACATGCAGGCGCCGCTTTATCTGCGCACGACCGAAGAGATGCTGGCCGAATTCGATTATCTCGGATACGACAAAGCTTATGAAGTGGTTGTTACAAACACGAGAAAGATATCGGATATGATCGAGCGCATAGAGCCCGTACGTCCCGACAAATGTCCGCCTGTCATTGAGGATTCTGATAAGACACTTACCGACATATGCTACAAAAGGGCCAGACAGATATACGGCGATGAGCTTCCGGCCCCGGTATCGGAGCGGCTCGAGAGAGAACTGCATTCGATCATCTCAAACGGATTTGCCGTCATGTACATAATCGCACAAAAGCTTGTGTGGAAATCCAACGAGGACGGTTATCTTGTCGGGTCGCGTGGATCCGTCGGCTCGTCGTTTGTTGCAACGATGGCAGGGATAACCGAAGTCAATCCGCTGCCTCCGCATTACTATTGCAGTAACTGTCACTACAGTGATTTTGACTCCGATGAAGTTAAGGAATATGCGGGGCGTGCGGGGTGTGATATGCCCGATAAGGTGTGCCCCGTGTGCGGCAATAAGCTCAACAAGGAAGGGTTCGATATCCCGTTTGAGACGTTCCTCGGATTCAAAGGTGACAAAGAGCCCGATATCGATCTTAACTTTTCGGGAGAATACCAGTCTAAGGCGCATAAGTATACAGAGGTGATCTTCGGCAAGGGACAGACGTTCCGTGCGGGCACGATAGGAACGATCGCCGAGAAGACGGCATACGGTTTCGTCAAGAAATACTTTGAGGAACGGCACATTGACAAACGTCCGTGCGAGATAGACAGGCTGTCAAAAGGATGTACGGGGGTGCGCCGGACGACGGGCCAGCATCCGGGCGGTATCATAGTTCTCCCGAAGGGCGAGGACATCGATACTTTCACGCCGATACAGCATCCTGCGGATGACCCGGACAGTGATATCATAACGACGCATTTTGATTACCATTCCATAGACCATAACCTGTTAAAGCTTGACATACTGGGACACGATGATCCGACGATGATAAGGATGCTTCAGGATCTTACCGGAACGGATCCGAGGCAGGTGGCGCTTGATGACAAGTCGGTCATGAGCCTGTTCGGCTCCACCGAGGCGCTTGGGATCACGCCCGAAGACATCGGCGGATGTCAGCTCGGATGCCTGGGTATTCCGGAGTTTGGAACCGATTTTGTCATACAGATGCTCATAGATACGAAGCCTAAAGCGTTCTCTGATCTTGTAAGGATATCGGGCCTGTCTCACGGGACGAATGTGTGGCTTGATAATGCACAGACTCTTATCTCCGAAGGTAAAGCGACGATATCCACGGCGATATGTACAAGAGACGATATCATGACATATCTGATCAACATGGGGCTTGACAGTTCGCTGTCGTTCAACATCATGGAGAAGGTCAGGAAGGGTGCGGTCGCCGGGGGAAAGGTTGACAAGTGGCCCGAGTGGAAACAGGAGATGCTCGATCACGGTGTGCCCGACTGGTACGTTTGGAGCTGTGAGCAGATCAAGTATATGTTCCCGAAGGCGCATGCGGCGGCATATGTCATGATGGCGTGGCGTATAGCATATTACAAGATCCATTATCCCCTTGCCTATTATGCGGCTTATTTTTCCGTGAGGGCCTCGGGATTTTCATATGAGGTCATGTGCCGCGGCAGGGATGTGATCGAAGAGGAACTGGCCCGTTACAAGAAGATGACGGATGATCCGTCGGTCAAGATGACGAGTAAGCAGGAGAACACGCTCCGCGATCTTAAGATAGCGCAGGAGATGCATGCGAGAGGGTATGAATTCATGCCGATCGATATATTCCGTGCGGATGCGCACAAATGTCTTATAATAGATGATAAGATAATGCCGAGGCTTGACTGTATAGACGGACTGGGAGACAAAGCTGCCGACCAGGTTATGGAGGCGGTCAAGGACGGAAAGTTCCTGAGCATCGATGATTTTTGCGACAGGACGCATGTGTCCCGCACGGTTGCGGACCACATGACGGAACTCGGTATACTTGCGGCACTGCCTCAGAGCAACCAGTTGTCGCTGTTTGACATAGTATGAGGCGACTTGACGGAGGTAAGAGATGAAACTTGCGAGAGTGACCAAGAAAGGTAACAGATCGTTTTATATCGAATTTCTGGCGATGACGCTTCTGCCGCTTATCGTGTGCGGAGTTGTCATGATCATGGTGTGTTCGCGATCCGTGCAGCTGAGCATGACATCGGAAGCACAGGACAATCTGCAAAACGTTGCGATCTCCGTTCTTGCCGCGTACGATCACCAGTACCCGGGCGACTATGAGGCAAGAGTGGAAGGAAGTACGGCAAAGCTGTACAAGGGCGGTGTTGATATATCCGGTGATTTTACGCTTGTCGATGATATCGAGGCAAAGAGCCACCTGGAGATATCGCTGTTTTTGTATGACACAAGACTTGTTACCACGTTAAAAGACAGGGACGGCAACAGGCTTACGATGACGGTTGCCAGCGAGAAGCTCGTAAACGAGGTGTTCAAGCAGCAGATGAGCGCTTTCTACGATAATGTCTCTATCGAGGGAGTTGAATACTATGCATATTACATGCCGGTCATGGTAAAGGGCGGCACCGAATGCATAGGGATGATCGGTGTCGCAAAACCGGCCAGCGATCTTAAGGATTCGATCAACAGATCGGTGATGAACAATCTGATCATCATGGTGCTCGCGATAGCAGTCACATCGGTCTTCATCTTAAGGTTTGCGAATACGCTTGTCACTGTCGTAAAGCACATGCTCGACTTCATGAAAAAGCTTGCAGACAACAAGCTCGATACAAAGCTTGATGCGTCGGTCTCCCAGCGCGAAGACGAACTCGGCGAGATGGGAAGGAACTTAAACAGCCTTCAGATAGCGCTTCGCAGACTGATAGAAAGGGACGTGCTTACCGGACTGTTTAACAGAAGGAGCGCGGAAAAGAGGATCGACGATATTGAAGACAGCGGTGTCAGGTACTGTGTTGCGATCGGTGACATAGACCACTTCAAGAAGTTTAACGATACGTTCGGACATGAATGCGGAGACGTTGTATTGCGTGAGGTGGCACATCTTCTCAACGAAGGCATGAACAAGCATGAAGGCTTTGTCGCCAGATGGGGCGGTGAGGAATTCCTTCTCGTATTTGTCAATGAAGATATCAACCAGACCTATGATGCGCTTATGATAATACGTCAGGCACTGCACGATAAGGATGTCGAATATGACGGTCAGATACACAAAGTCACGATGACATTCGGTGCCGCCGAAAAGACCGACGGTGTCCCGATCAACCACCTGATAAGGGCTGCCGACGATAAGCTCTATGAAGGAAAACAGGGCGGCAGGGACAGAGTGCTGATCTGATGTGTGCAAATGATGCCCGTATATGGCGGACAGACGTGGTATATGATATAATTATTAGTTGAAATTCAACCGAGGAGTAACGATATTATGAGTACCGAACTTGCAAAAACCTATGATCCTTCCTCGATGGAGGGAAGATTATATCAGAAATGGGAGGAATCCGGCTATTTTCACGCCGAGGCAGATACGTCCAGGAAGCCGTTCACGATAGTGATGCCGCCTCCGAACATCACGGGCCAACTTCATATGGGCCATGCCCTTGATAATACGATGCAGGATATCCTGATCCGCTTCAAGCGTATGCAGGGATATAATGCGTTGTGGCAGCCCGGCACGGACCACGCCAGTATTGCGACCGAAGTAAGGGTCATGGCGGAGCTTGCCAAGGAAGGCATAGACAAGCATGATCTTGGCCGTGAGAAGTTCCTAGAAAGAGTCTGGGACTGGAGACGTGAGTATGGCGGCAGGATCACGAAGCAGCTTCGTATGCTCGGAAGTTCCTGTGACTGGGAAAGAGAACGCTTCTCTATGGATGAAGGCTGCAACAGGGCAGTTACCGAAGTGTTCGTCATCCTCTACAA
>JAFRIL010000147.1 GCA_017432845.1 Lachnospiraceae bacterium
GTTTATGCCATCCATGACGATAAACCACATCTTCATATCCATGTGACTTTCGACAGCGTTTCGCGCCTGACAGGTTTGAAGTATCATTCCCCGCATGGGGACTGGGAAAAGAGGATCCAGCCCATTACCGCCGCAGTCTGCAAAAAGTTCGGACTGCCGCCCTTAACTTACGGCGAGGAGAGAGTGGGTGCTCCTTATGAAACCTGGAGGGAGAACAAAGAAAGACCAAATGGTGAGAAGACGGATCCAAACAGGGTTTCCTGGACGGATATCATCCGGGACGATATTGATGAGGCGGTAAGGAACAGTGATTCCTACGCCTCATTTCTGTCTTACCTTCAGGCCATGCATTACCAGGTCCGGGATGGCAAGTATCTTTCCCTGAAACCTTACGGTAAGCCGAAGGCAGTGCGGACCAGATCGCTTGGTCCGGGATACGGGAGGGAGGAACTGATTGCCCGGATTAAGACTGCGAAGACAATGGAGCGCACGGAGCCATTTGTTGTGTATGGGGATATACAGGCGATCAGACTCCTGATGATCAGAAAGAGGCAGAAGAACAAAGACTTTCACCTGACACCGTTTCAGCGGCATTTCTATTATCGCTGGCGAAACACCTGCTTCATCCGCAGGCCGGAGGTTAAGGATGCATGGAAATATAAAAAGGATGTGGTCAGGCTGAAGGAACTGTCGGAGTATATTACTTACCTCCTGGATCGTGATATCGGATCATTGGATGACCTTGCTGAGAGGCGGGCCGGACTTGAAACAGAGCGGAAAGCTGCAGGCACGGCCTTTAACTTCGCAAAAAGAAAACTCTACCGGAATCCGATGTTTGCCCTGGTGCGGGAGAGAAAGAGGCTGATGGAAAACAGAGAAGAAAACCGGGAAAGGATCCGGGAACTTGAAAACCAGATCCAGGAGCATATGCCGCTTGAAAAGGCACTGAACCAGTATATGGAAGCACAGCAGGAATATGACAAGTGCCGCCTGCATCTGAAAGAGATCCGGCGAGAGACCAAACTTGTTGATGGTATCAGCCGGGAGGCAGAAAAAGAACGGCAGCAGACTGCGTCGGTACCGGGAGATGAAAAGAAGCAGAAGGGAATTGAAAGAATCCGTGATGTACAGGAACGCAGACTTTAACAATGAAAAGAGAGGTGATCGGGTAGATGTCTACAGAAGCACTAAAAGAGAAAACGTCTGAAGAGGCAATGACGGAGAGCGTAACGCCTGCCAAGGAGGAAGCGCAGAATATCAGTCAGACAGATGTTCCGGCAGACAGCACCGGGGAAGCGGGGAATGGGAAAAAGGAGCGATATGAGCAGCTGATTATCAGGCATGGCATTCCGGAACAGGAGAAGTTCATCCATAAACGGGAGCAGTTGTATCTGATGGTGGAGCAGATGCTCAGTGATGCCTTCATCGGGAAGGTGATCGATTATCCTTCGCAGACGATTGACCGGCTGCGGATGGCCGCATTTGTTGCCGGGGAGGATTTTCTGCTGAAGCAGCTTACGGATCAGGAACCGCAGGAAGAGCAGATCCGGGAGTGGATTGAAGACTTCATGAAGTCAACGAATGCGGAGGAAGAGACCGGACCAGCAAATTCTTCTGTCGAGAAGAGTCTTGACATAATGGGACGGCATATGGTTCGGCAGCAGGAAATAGCCAGTGCACAGATCACGCGGCTGACGGAATATATCAGACAGATCAATGAAATGGAAAGGAATAAAAATGAACGGGAGATTCAGGATCTGCGGGAAGAACACCAGAAAGAGCGGGAAAATGCGCAGAAGCGGATCGATCTTCTGTCTGATGAAAACTTCCGCCTGAGCATGCAGATCGAAGAAACACAGGAAGAGGCGAAAAAGCAGGCCGACCCCGGTCTGTTTGCGCAGAGGCGCCGGAACAGGGAGCAGAA
Source organism: Lachnospiraceae bacterium (assembly GCA_017432845.1). Classification (GTDB taxonomy): domain Bacteria; phylum Bacillota; class Clostridia; order Lachnospirales; family Lachnospiraceae; genus UBA2868. The sequence goes on from JAFRIL010000147.1 coordinate 1,925, forward strand.
GCGGAGGGAAGAGTTTATTGCTTCCGTCCTCGGTAACGGAGATTTTTCCAGAGAGCAGCTTGCCGTGATCGAGCGGGTCGTCTCGAAAGACTTCTCCCTGCTTCAGCTGCAGAAGATCTGCGATCCGAAAGTGAAGCCGGAGAACATGGAACTGCTGGAAGCATATTACGAGAGGAGGAGAATGCATGGGTAAGAATTCCGGAAAGGAAAACAGAGTAGATAACAGTAATCATCAGGGGCAGCAGGATAACCGAACAGGGCAGGAGAAGATGCTGGAGAGGTTCCTTACGGCAACGATGGGGGAGTTGATCCTTGCAATCAGCGAATTGCCGGACGGCATCATCCTGGAGGTGTACTTCGATGATGAAGGATAACCGGGGCCTTCCTATCGTGAGAGTGCGTTTGGAACAGTACCGGGTGATCGGGAATGAGTCGGTTAATACACAGGATAAAGCGGTGGAATACATTATCCGCGAGTTTGCGGATCTGGACCGGGAGGTCTTTATGATCCTGAACCTGGATACCGCCTTACGCCCGATCAACCTGAACGTTGTCAGTATGGGAACGCTGAATGAAAGTAACCAAATTTTTCTGCATCCTGGGTTTTGTTCAAAATCCGCATCAGACTGAAATAACCGGTGCTTTATTTCAGCCTGATTTTGTTCAAATAAGACGGGAGTAGTACGGCTTTGTTGACTGACAGAAAGGACAGCTTTCACCGTATGTTCTTGAATAAACCGGACTCGACCATGAATGCCCCTTATCACATTTCCACCATGCGACAAAGGTAGACCTGCTTGCTAATGAAGAAGGAGAGACATTGCCGTTTTTTTCATAATCCCATTCTTTCAGCAGAGACGGATTTACAGTGGCAAAATCAGTTTCACCCGTTATTGCAAGCTGTCCGCCGCAATAAGGACAGCCGGTTCTTCTGGAAGTTCGGTTTACAATGACGGCATCCCATGAATGGCCTTTGTCACATTTCCACCAGACACGTTTACCAGCTCTGGCTGCGACTTCAGTGGGAAGAAGAGGGTGGTTCTTTTCATAATCCCACTGTCCTGCAACGTCCGGGAAGAGGGTTGCAAGGTCGTTAAAACCGGCTACGATTTTCCGGTTTTTGCAGTACGGGCAGCTCTGCTTTGTAAGAGTCCGGCTTGCTATTGTAGAGGCATAGGAATGGCCTTTTGGACACAGCCACCAGACTTTACGGGGTTCTGCGCGGCTGACTTGCCTGGGAGTCAGGGGATCGTTCTTGATATAGTCCCATTCAGCGGCGACTTCAGGAAAAAGTGTTTCCAGGTCGTTAAGGCCAGGAGCTAAAGACCATCCACTGCAATAAGGACAGGAACTTTCGAAAACACGACGGCTGATCCTCTTCTTATAAGAATGCCCCTTTGGACATTTCCACCAGACAACCAGGTTACTTCCCGCAGGCACTTTATCTGCGGTAAGATCCCCATTCTTTTCAGGGTGCCACTCCGATGCGATATCGGGATAGCCCTCTGCCAGACAGATGCTGCGTTCGATTGTTTTGCGTTTTTCGCAAAACGGACAGGTTGGGTTCTTCAGGAAAGATGCAAGCAACGAACTCCAGGTATCCTGCGTTTGCAGCCTTACCGGGAACAAAGTATACCTTGTTCTGCTGGAAGTACTGTGTTGCTTCAAGAGTGGTAGGCATATTTGCACCTTCACATACTGCGATCACGCCGTTGGCAACAAGCTTCTTGGCATCTTCAAGATCAAGCTCGTTCTGTGTCGCACACGGAAGTGCGATATCAACCTTGATCTCCCACTGGTTCGTGCCTTCCTTAGCCTTATCATGATACTGAGCGCTTGAACGCTTTGCGGCATACTCAGTAAGTCTTGCACGGTTAACTTCCTTAACCTCTTTAAGAAGCTCAACGTCGATACCTTCGGGATCATAGATCCAACCTGTGGAATCAGAACATGTAACAGGCTTTGCGCCGAGCTGCTGTGCCTTTTCGATCGCGTAGATCGCAACATTACCGGAACCGGATACGGCACATGTCTTGCCCTTGATATCAACTCCGTTACACTTGAGCATCTCCTCTGTCATGTACAAAAGGCCGTAACCCGTAGCCTGTGTTCTGGCAAGTGATCCGCCGTATGACAGGCCCTTACCTGTGAGAACGCCTTCATACAGTCCGGTAAGTCTCTTGTACTGTCCGTACATGAAACCGATCTCTCTTGCTCCCGTACCTATATCACCTGCAGGAACGTCGGTGTCTGCACCAATGTATTTGAAAAGTTCGGTGATGAAGCTCTGGCAGAAAGCCATAACCTCACGGTCTGATTTTCCCTTGGGGTCAAAATCAGAACCGCCTTTACCGCCGCCGATGGGAAGTCCGGTGAGTGAGTTCTTGAAGATCTGCTCGAATCCGAGGAACTTGATGATACCGAGGTTTACCGAGGGGTGAAGGCGAAGACCGCCCTTGTAAGGTCCGATCGCGGAATTGAACTGTACACGCATTGCATTGTTTACCTGGACCTGGCCCTTATCATCAACCCAGGGAACTCTGAAGAGCACCTGACGCTCGGGAGTAGTGAGTCTCTCAAGGAGTGCGTCTTTTCTGTACTCCTCTTCGTTTGCTTCGATAACAACACGAAGTGATTCAAGCACTTCCTTGACGGCCTGATGGAATTCGGGCTGAGCAGGGTTTTGCTTTACAACTCTTTCATAGACTTCATCAACATACGACATTTCTCTTATCCTCCATATATAAAATAAAATGTAAAAAAAAGGCGCACCGAGGGAGTTACCCCTCGAGCGCCTTTGCTCTCTAGCATGATATACCCGCAAATCATTTTTTGCAAGTATATTTTAAAATTTATTTATGCTGCCGAGGCTTTCTGCTTCTTGAACGTCTGAATGCCTTCAACTATAAGGATGATGGCAAGAACGAACATTGCGATCGCAAACACGAGCTGGAAGTAGTCACCCCACATGGGAGTTGTATCTGCAACCATTCCGCCGATAACCTTGCACAGGCTGATTATCTTCTGAGCCAGGAATGTAAGTGTTGCAATAAGCATGAATGCCATGGGGATATAGAACATCTTATTGTTCTTGCCCACTTCACCGAGCCATGCGGCAACAGCCATAAGAGCGATACCTGCAAGGAGCTGGTTGGCAGCACCGAACAGTCCCCAGATCTGTGACAGTGACAGTCCGCCGAGTACGCAGCCTACTACAACCATAAGTGTCGTACCGAACAGCGGATGAGCAAGGAGCTTTCTTGCACCCTTTGCATCTTTCCATGTATCCTCATCATCCTTCAGGAAGAGCTCTGAGAACATAAATCTTGAAAGCCTTGTACCTGTATCAAGAGATGTAAGAGCAAATACGGAAACAGCAAGTGTCAGCAGTGCGTAGATAGTTGTATAAGCTTTTGTTGTCTCACCGCCGAACATGATAGCGATACCTGCACCAAATGCTGCGGAAGGTGATCCGAAGTCACCGTTTGTGAACTTATCCCAAACCATTCCGACAGCGATAAGTGAAATAATACCGAGAGCTGATTCGATAAGCATCGAACCATATCCGATAGCCTTTGCATTCTTCTCGTTATCAAGCTGCTTAGATGATGTACCTGTTGAGATCAGGCTGTGGAAACCGGAACATGCGCCGCAGGCAACCGTGATGAACAGTGCCGGGAACAGGTTACCGATCTTGGTTGACCAGCCGGTGAATGCGGGAAGTGTAAATGTAGCGCTTCCCGAAAATGCGGAGATCAGTATACCGATAACCGCAAGACCCATCATCGCATAAAGAAGGAACGATGACAGATAGTCACGGGGCTGCAGCAGGATCCATACCGGAACAAGTGAAGCAACCGCGATATAAACACCGATGATAACGATCCATGCGGTACGTCCAATGGCCAGTCCAAAGTTAAGACCGATGATCGTTGAAACAACGATACCTACGATACCGATGATCGTAGCGGGAAGTGTCTTGATACCTGCCCTGTTCGTCATAATACCGTAGATGATAGCAAGTATTATGAACAGGAATGAGATCATAGCCGTTGTCTGGTTACCTGTAGGATTAGCTACGAATCCGGACACGCCCTCTTCGGGAGCGGTAAAGAATGTTCCGGCAACGACGTTTACAAATGAAGCGATAACGAGGATCAGCACCAGAAGCGCAAATACGATAAAGAGCTTCTTTGCACGGGGACCCATTGAATCCTTGATGATCTCACCGACTGATTTACCCTCATGTCTTATTGATGCGAACAGTGAACCGAAGTCCTGTAATCCTCCGAAGAAAATACCACCGATTACACACCAGAGAAATACAGGAACCCATCCGAATACCGCCGCCTGAATGGGTCCGTTGATCGGGCCTGCACCTGCGATCGATGAAAAGTGATGACCCATAAGTACCGCGGGCTTTGCGGCAACGTAGTCAACACCGTCTTCCATCTCTACAGCAGGAGTCTTCTTTGCAGGGTCAGTGCCCCACTGCTTTGCAAGCCAGGAGCCATAGTAGATATAGCCGATGACAAGCAGGATGATAGCTGCAATGATGATTAATAATGCTGTCATGTTTCTCTCCTCCCTATGATTTACATTATATTGCCAACGAGCTTCTTTAAGGCTTTGCCCTGGTGGTTATAGTAGGCACGCCCCTTTGAACACCCGATAACAACCAGTCTGTAATTGCTCCATCCCCAAAAGCCCCACTTGTAACTTTTGTAGTGACGCATCTTCCTGACCGATCTTCCCGCCTCTTCGTCTATGTTTCCCGCAATGACAAAAAGCGTGATGTCTGTATTTCTGTGACCGCTTGCAGGCATTACCTGCGCTATCCCTCTCTCCCAGGCCGCCGCATCAAGCTTTGCAAGTTCTTCATACGTAAGATCATCGCACTTGGCAAAATAGACGAACTCTTTTGTGTCAACATCCGCGACCTTCGCGGCCTTGATGAGATAATACTGCTCGTTATGAGATTCGAACACCGCCTCAGCGGCAAAAGGCTCCTCTACCTCTTCGGTGTTTATGTTGTAGTAGTTCTTAAACAAAGGCAGAAGCTTCGAAAGCATCTCATCCGTACTCATATCCGAGCGTCCCCTTCTGTCTGCATCTAATATGCAATATTACATGGCACACTATATATTGAGCCATTATCTGCATACCATACATATAATAGAACTTAATCGATACATATTCAAGATATAAAAACAATAATTTTCTGTCACTTATCATATCAAATATGACATTTATGCATTTTCCATACACTTGCACATACTGTATAAAATAAGTAAAATAAAGCACATGCAAAAGTTTATGCGCATATTAAAGAGCATATCGGGCTGGCTGGCCGCAGCAGTTATTGCCGCATTTATATGCAATCTTTCCTGTTACTTATTTTATAAGCCATTTCAGGAACTGCAACGGAATGCCGGTTCTACCACGGGATTTCTGCTCCCGCACAGTCACGGAGTATACGGCCTTGAAGGTTATTGCCGGGATACGGTCGATGAGAACGGATATGTTAACCGTGATGTCCCACGTTCTGATGAATACTATGTTGCAGCCGGGGCATCCCATACCGAAGGGCTGTTTCTTCCAATGAATCTCCGCTACAGTGATATACTAAACGACACCGTCTGGAACGATGGTAAAAATCATGTGATAAACATCGGAAAAAGCGGCAATTATTTCTCGGTCGTCCTTCAGCATCTGGATGGGATCCTCGGAGAGTTTCCCGACGCAAAAGGAATAATCATCGAAACCGACAGTCTTTGTTACGATACGAAAGCGCTCTATGACTCGATGATACAGACAGGGTATGACCCCGGCGAGACCGCCCCATCCCTTGTCGGCAAAATGTCACAGCGACAGAAAATGATCATAAAGGCAAAGCAGGCGCTCCCGCTTCTTCGGCTTTGTCACAAACAGTACTATACATTTCTCGAGTCCCGGACAAAAAACGAAGGATCCGATATTCTCGATCCCGAATTCTGGCAGTCGGAATATGACGGTGATTTTGAGACGGCGCTTGATGATCTGATGAAGTTTATAAGAAGCAAAACTGACAAGCAGGTGATCATCCTCTACCACCCCGCCGTAAGCCTCAATGCGGACGGGACAA
>JAFRIL010000148.1 GCA_017432845.1 Lachnospiraceae bacterium
GAGACTTGAGTCGGCGGGCTACATTACGAGACAGCGGGATCCGCATGATGAGAGACTGCTTCTTCTGTCGATAACGGATAAGGGGAGTGCTCTTAAGGAGGAAGCTGTCAAGATACCTTCGTGTATCGCCGGCCGCATGGGGCTTACAGCCGAGGAGTTTCAGACGCTTTATACTCTTACATATAAGGCTCTTGCAAATATGGAAAGCGACGCGGGCGGTATAGATCCGGCAGGAAGGGATAATTGATATGTACGATGGAATAATACTTGATATAGACGGAACACTATGGGATTCGACGGAAGTTGTGAAGGATGCATGGAACAGAGCGCTTCGCGAGAGAGGATATGACAAGAGTGTTACGGCGCAGGACCTAAGAGGACTGTTCGGACTTCCGATGGATGAAATATTCAGAAACATCATTCCGGAAGTATCTGATGAAGAGATAGGGGTGTTTGAACCTTTATGCAGCAAATATGAGTTCTCTTATCTGGAGGAAAAAGGCGGCAATGTTTATCCTGGTATGAAGGACACAATTGAGAAGCTTTCAAAAAATCATAAAGTCGCGATCGTCAGTAACTGCCAGAGCGGATATATAGAGCTTGTTATGAAGAAAACGGGTATTGAACCTTTCATAATCGACCATGTATGTCCGGGAGATACGGGAATGCTCAAGGCCGAGAACATAAGGCTTGTTGCCGACAGGAACAATATGAATGATCCCGTATACGTCGGTGACATTGAAAAGGATGAGATCGCAAGCAGAAAGGCAGGCGTTGCGTTTATACATGCGGCATTCGGGTTCGGGACTGCCCAATCTCCCGATCATACGATCAATGAGTTTGCTGACCTGTTAAAGATAGTTTAGGATATCCATACACGGCAGCGCTTCGTACACGAAGACAAACAATAGAGAATACCAAGAGGCAAACCTCCGGCAATACAGCCGGGGGTTATTTTTTGTTTGAAGTGCCAAATATCGCAAATACATTTTTGTGCAACCCAAACAAGAATCGTTTTTTTGGGAAGAATCTGTTGACACAAAATCACAACGGCGTTAATGTATTAACAGAGTTAAGTAATTAACTCCGAAAAGTGATTTTCGAAAAAGCGGGGACAAGAGTAATGACAAACAAGAGTGCTGTAGGCAGTAACAACAGTGATCTTACCGAAATGAACAGGTCTGCGATAGTTAAGATACTTCAGCAAAGAGATGTCTGTTCAAGAGCTGAGATAGCCAAGATAACGGGGCTGACTCAGGCATCGATAACCAAGATCACGGCAGTGCTGATCGAAATGGGTATAGTATCCGAGGTCGGCACAATCAAAGGAAACGGAAACAGAAGATCGATAGGATTAAGACTCAATGCCGAGGAAAAGCAGGTTATAGGAGTCAAATTCTCAAGACACATGTTCGCGGTAGGGGTATTCGATATTTCAGGAAAACTCTACACGATGCGTGAGACAGAGTTTGAACTTGAACAGGATACAAGAGAAGTTCTCACTGACATGAAGGATCAGATACATGAGACTTTGAAGAAGTACAAAAATGTAGTGGCCATAGGGCTGGCGCTCCCGGGACCTTACATAAGGGAGGAAGGACGGATAGCGATGGTAACGAGCATGCCGAAGTGGCATGACATTAACTTTATAGATGAGTTCAAGAATGAATTCAATAAACCGTTGTTCATCGAGCAGGACGCAAACGCCGGTGCACTTGCCGAATGGTGGTTCGGAAATCACGGAAGACCGCTGAATACACTTGCTTATTTTCTTGCAGGTGAGGGTGTCGGTTCGGGGATAGTAGAGAATGATAATCTTCTGCTCGGAATGCAGGGAGTTGCCAGTGAGGTCGGTCATATAAGCATAGATGTGAATGGACCGAGATGTGAATGTGGCAATTACGGGTGCCTGGAACTGTACTGCTGCGCATCAGCGATGCTTGAGAGAGCTAAGCAGGAAATGCCGGACCTTATGAACAAGAAGTACAAAAACAGAGCCGAAGCCTGCGGGGATGTATTCGAAGAAGCGCGCAGGGGCAACAGGAAGGCAGGCAAGGTCGTTGATGAGATCGCAAATTATCTGGCATACGGGTGTGTGACTCTTATAAATGCTTACAACCCGGACATCATTGTGATAGGAGACATCATATCAATGGGAGGCGATCTGCTGCTCCCGACTATAAAGGAAACGGTGCAGGCGAGGGTTATCCCTGAGATGTATGAAAAAGTAAAGATAGAGTTTTCGAAACTAAGCGTTGACCCTACATTGTACGGAGCTGCTGCAATAGCAACGGACAGACTGCTTCGGAAACCCAGTGAATATTTGAAAGCCAATCAGAAATGATAAGGGAGGAGGCAAAGGAATGGAGAATAATCCCTATATACTGCAGATGCAGTCGATCACAAAACAGTTCCCGGGGGTTAAGGCACTTGACGATGTAACACTTGAAGTGCGAAGAGGCACGATCCACGTGATCTGCGGAGAAAACGGGGCTGGAAAATCCACTCTTATGAAGGTTTTGTCGGGCGTTTATCCTTACGGTTCATATGAAGGCAAGATCTTTTTTATGGGCAGTGAGATGAAGTTCAGAAATATTAAAGAGTCGGAGAGTGCAGGAATCGGAATAATACATCAGGAACTCACAATGATTCCGGAGTTGTCTGTGACCGAGAATATCTTTGTCGGTAACGAGATCACAAGGAAAGGTCTTGTCGACTGGGATGAAGAGCGAAGGAGAACGGTTGAGATACTAAAAAGAGTAGGTCTGATGATAAACCCGGATACTCTTATCAAGCACCTCGGAGTCGGACAGCAGCAGCTTGTTGAAATCGCTAAGGCACTTTCGAAGAACGTCAAGCTTCTCATACTCGATGAGCCTACATCGGCTCTCAACGAAGATGACTCGGCAAACCTTCTCAATCTTATGAGAGAACTTAAGGCAAATGATATCACCTGTATCATGATCTCTCACAAGCTCAATGAAGTTGCGGCTATCGCGGACGCGGTTACTGTAATACGTGACGGGCACACTGTTGAGAGTTACGAAGTTGAGGCCGGATCAGTCGATGAGGACAAGATAATAAGAGCGATGGTCGGACGTTCCATAGAAAATCGTTATCCGGAGCACGTATCTAACCCCGGTGAAGTGATTTTCGAAGTATCGGACTGGTGGGTAGAAGATCCCGAAGTCGAGGGCAGGATGGTCTGCAAAGGTTCAAGCTTTAATGTAAGAGCCGGAGAGATAGTGGGATTTGCCGGACTTATGGGCGCCGGAAGAACCGAACTTATGAGATCGATCTTCGGACACAACTACGGAATATTCAGGGGCGGAACGCTTAAGATAAAAGGCAAAGAGGTTAAGATCAATTCGGTGGAATCGGCCATAAAACATGGTATCGCATACGTTCCCGAAGACAGGAAAAACCTGGGACTTAATCTCCTCGATTCCATTAGGCAGACGATCGTATCGGCTGATCTTGACAGGATAATAAAGAGAGGGCTTTTAAGCTTCGAAGAAGAACAAAAAGCCGCGGAAAAATACAGGGAATCGGTTCGCATAAAAGCACCGAGTGTGGATGTCGGAGTAAATACGCTTTCCGGTGGAAACCAGCAGAAGGTAGTACTTTCCAAATGGATGTATACGGAACCGGATGTACTTATTCTGGATGAGCCTACGAGAGGAATCGATGTAGGAGCAAAATACGAGATATATAAGCTGATCCATGAACTTGCGGATCAGGGCAAGGCTGTCGTTCTTGTATCGTCGGAACTGCCGGAACTGCTCGGTATGGCAGACAGAATATACACGATATTTGAAGGCTCCATAACCGGAGAACTGGCAAAAGAAGAGGCAAGCCAGGAAGCATTGATGAAGAGAATGACGATCACGTCAGTATCTTGATGATTATCGGAAAGGATGGATTAGATCATGAAACGTATAAAACAGGTATTGGGCGGCGACCTGCGCCAATATACGATGGTAGTGGCATTGGTGCTTCTGATCGCAGTATTTAACATTATATCGGACGGAAGGATGCTCACATCGTCAAACTTCCAGAATCTTCTTGCAGGAAATGCGTACGTACTCGTGCTTGCGCTCGGAATGCTGATGGTAATAGTTATAGGACAGATCGACTTGTCTGTCGGTTCGGTAGCCGGATTTGCAGGAATGGTAATGGCTATATCGGCAAGGGATCTTAACCTTCCTTGGTGGGTTGCGGTTCTTATCGCACTTGCAATAGGACTGGCAGCAGGTGTATGGCACGGATTTTTCCTTTCAAAACTCGGAATTCCCGGATTTATCACAACGCTCGGCGGGATGATGATCTTCCGTGGCGGAGTTATATGGATATCAAAATCAATATCGGTACCCGCACCTGTAGAACTCAAATGGTTCGGATCGGGTTACCTTCCCGAGTGGGGACCGGCATTTACAGGTATGAACAATTCCACACTTTTGCTCGGTATCATCGGAATAGCAGCCTTCATAATTGCACAGATGAGAAAGTACAAAGCATCAAAAGAGAGTAATCCCATATGGGCGGTTGTAGTCAGAATATGTATTGTAAGTGCGGTAATCGGTTACTTTACATGGTTGTACGGCTCGGGAAGAGTTGGAACTTCATTCCCGGTACCCGGACTCATACTTCTCATACTCATAATCATCTATCATACGATCACAACACGTACTAAGTTCGGAAGAAACGTGTATGCGGTCGGCGGTAATAAAAATGCCGCAGCTTTATCAGGTGTCAACGTTGAAAGGACTTATTTCCTTACAATGATGAACATGTCATTACTCGCGGCGGTTGCCGGTATCCTGTTTGTCGGAAGGTCAACCGCTGCGGGACCCGCGGATGGTACATCGTGGGAAATGGACGCTATAGCATCGGTATTTATCGGCGGAGCAGCCGTATCGGGCGGCGTAGGAACGATACTTGCAACAATGGTCGGCGGACTTGTCATGGCAGTTCTTAACAACGGACTGATGCTCATGGGTGTCGGTGCGGACCGCACCCAGGTAATAAAGGGATTCGTACTTCTTGCAGCTGTTGCATTTGATGTATACAGCAAGAAGTCAGGAACAGGCTCTGTATTTGCAAAGCTTTTCCAGTCCAAAAAGAAATAATACAGAGGTGGCAGGCTGTCTTAATCCGGAGAGACGGCATGACATAAATAAACAGACAATCAAGTATTGGCTAATTTTGAAACGGAGGAATTCAATATGAAAAAGAAGATCATCACAATGTTGATGGCAGCGGCAATGGTTAGTGCATGCCTCACTGCATGCGGCGGCGGAAGAGAAGGTGCTGCCGAGAGTGCACCCGCTCAGACAGTTGAAGAGTCAGCACCCGCAGCAGATGCAGCTGACGCTGCAGAGCCTGCAGCAGAAGAGACTGCTGATGCGACAGCTCCGGCAGGCGAAGGATTTGAAGACGGAGCAACAATCGGTGTTTCACTTCCATGGCTCGGAACTCAGAACTGGAAAGAGGCTGAGACTATGTTCAAGGAGCAGCTTGAAGCAGCAGGATATAATCCTATCGTTCAGGCAGCTGACCAGAAGGTTCCCCAGCAGCAGCAACAGATAGAGTCAATGATCGAGAACGGGGCAAAAGTCATCGTAGTAGGTCCTGTTGACGGAACACAGCTCGGTGCTGTTCTTGAGCAGGCAAAAGATGCGGGAATTTATGTTATCGGTTACGACAGACTTCTGGAAAATACAACAGGTGTTGACGGCGTTGTACAGTTCGGCAGCGTTAAGACAGGAGAACTTCAGGCCCAGGCTCTTCTTGAAGGTCTGGCTAAGGTTAAAGGTGAAGGCCCTTACAACATTGAACTCTTCGGTGGCGGCCCGGCTGACCCGAATGCACCTAACTTCTTCAACGGTGCTATGTCAGTACTTCAGCCTAAGATCGATGACGGTACTCTTGTAGTAGTATCGGGACAGACTGACTTTACGCAGTGTGCTACCGTAGACTGGGATAATTCAAAGGCTCAGGCAAGAATGGATTCACTTCTTTCGGGATTTTATTCCGACAAGGATATCCACGGGGTACTCTCACCTAATGACGGAATTGCAAGAGCTATCATCACATCATGTGAAAATGCCGGTCAGCAGATCCCTGTAGTATCGGGACTTGACGCAGAGAATGAATCGGTTGAATGGGTATGGTCGGGAAGACAGTATTCAACAGTTGCCAAGCCCACCGACGCACTCGTTGCTGAGACCATTGATATAATCAATTCACTTAAGGAAGGCAAGGGTATGCCTTCAACAGACGTAACGGCCGATAACGGAGTCAAGGATGTAGCCATCTATGAGCTTCCTCCCGTTGTTGTTACAAAAGAAAACGCAAAGGAAGTATTTGCCAATGATCCCGGCCGTATGGAACTTCTGAAGTAATATGGCATAAACAGTTTTGAGCAAATTGAGGGCAGGGGTGAAATTCCTTCTGCCCTCAAATGCTAAAAGGGTATATAATAATTAACATGAAAAAAACATTTGATGTAGTCGGTCTCGGAGAACTTCTCATAGACATGACTATGAACGGAAAATCTGAGCAGGGTAATGCGCTGTATGAAGCAAATCCGGGAGGAGCCCCCTGTAATGTGTTGGCGATGCTGAAAAAGCTTGGGCACAATGTGGCTTTTATCGGGAAAGTCGGGGACGATATATTCGGGCATGAACTTAAGGAGGTGCTTGAAGAGGTCGGGATAGACTCTAAGGGGCTCGTTACGGATACAGATGCGCGCACAACGCTTGCTTTTGTCAAAACATTTGAGGACGGAGACAGGGATTTCTCTTTTTACCGTAATCCCGGAGCGGATATGCTGCTTGGGAGTGAGGAGATAGAAACCTCTTTGCTGCAGTCGACGAA
>JAFRIL010000149.1 GCA_017432845.1 Lachnospiraceae bacterium
CAGTGGTTCCTGCAGCCGGAGACAAAGAGACTTGTGCGAACGCCGGTCCCGTTTGCGATATCGGCATTGGTTGGATGCTCGGGCGCAGCGGCACCCGCAGCAGCACCGACACCTGCAGAGGAAAAGAAAGAAGAAGCGCCTGCGCAGACCGAGCCTGCCAATGAGGAGGCTGAGGCTTCTGCAGCCGAGGGCGAGACAGGATCAGCCGGAGATGTTAAGATCGCACTTATCACAATGGACTCGATCGATCAGCATTGGGTGACTCTTAATGAAGGTGCACAGGCTGAGGCAAAGGCTGAAGGTGTTACGGTTGACTTTATGTCTCCCGATACAAAAGATGATTCCAAACAGATCGAATGTGTGAACAATGCCGTTGCCGGCGGATACAATGCCATCATGGTCGCAGCAAACGGTCCTGACGCAAATTCGGGCGCACTTAACGAATCATCTTCCGCAGGTATCAAGATAGTATATGTTGACTCTCCGGCCAATGTACCGGCTGAAGCGACTTTCGCCACGAATAATGAAGCTGCCGGTAAGACTGCAGGTGAAGAAATGCTCAAAGAACTTCAGGCGAAGGGAATTGAAAAGGGAGATATCGGTATAGTAAATGTTAATGCCTCAACACAGTCATGCGTTGACAGAGAGAACGGATTCAGGAGCGCATTTGACGGAACCGGGTTCAATCTTCTCGAAACCCAGTATTGTGACGGCGATGCCGCAAAGGCACAGTCAATAGCTGAAAATTACATCACCCAGGGTGTTGTCGGCATATTCGGTGCCAATGAAGGTTCAACTACCGGAACAGGAAATGCTATCAAGGCATCCGGAAACGAGATAGTTGGCGTAGGCTTTGACAAGTCAGACTCTATTAAGAATCTTATCATTGACGGAAATCTTCTTTGTACTATGGCTCAGAACCCTGATGTTATGGGAAGCGAAGGTGTAAAGGCCTGCGTTAAGGCTATAGGTGGTGAGGACCTTGGCGGTGAAGTTGTAGATACCGGTGTTACGGTATTAAACAAAGATAATATTCAGTAAGCCTGCTTAATGATAAAACAATAAGTCTTATCTGATTGCCGGCAGTACGAAATTGATGCGTATTGCCGGCTTTTTGATGAATATGCCGGTTATAAAGGATCATTCCGAATGTTGACATGTATTTGTAGTGAAACTATTATTTAAATGGGTTAAGGGATTAACTCATAATAGTCTTTGGAAACGGAAGTGGATCGATGACAGATAAGAATGTGGCAGGCAGTAACAACAGTGACCTTACCGAGATGAACAGGTCTGCGATAGTCAGAATACTTCAGCAGAAGATGTGCTCGAGAGCTGACATAGCCAGGATGACAGGACTGACACAGGCATCAGTAACAAAGATAACAGCGGTTCTCATTGAAATGGGGATCGTATCTGAAGTTGGGATCATAAAAGGAAACGGAAACCGCAGATCGATCGGATTAAGACTCAATGCCGAAGACAGGCTGGTGATCGGAGTCAAGTTTTCAAGGCATATGTTTACGATAGGAGTCTTTGACATTTCCGGAAAACTCTACACGGTCCGCCAGACCGATTTTGAAGTCACAAAAGATACGGGAGAGGTCATCGCAAAGATCAAAAAGCAGATACACGGCCTGTTAAAGAAGTATACGAATGTAGTGGCAATAGGGATGGCGGTTCCGGGTCCGTTTTTTCGGGAAAAAGGCAGAATTGCAGTCATAACAGCCATGCCCGGATGGCATGATGTGGATTTTGTATCGGAATTCTCTGATGAGTTTGACAAACCGGTTTTCATTGAGCAGGATGCCAATGCCGGAGCCATGGCAGAGTGGTGGTTCGGCAAGCACAACAGACCGGTAACCACGTTGGCATATTTACTTGCCGGCGAAGGGATAGGGTCCGGGGTCGTGGATAACGGAAACCTGCTGCTGGGGATGAAAGGTGTTGCCAGTGAGATAGGTCACATGAGTATAGATGTAAACGGACCGAAGTGCGAGTGTGGTAATTTCGGGTGCCTTGAACTGTACTGCAGCGCTCCGCAAATGATCAGACTAGCAAAGCGCAAGATACCCAAACTGTTGGGCGATCGATATAATAACAGATCAGAAGAATGCAATGCGGTGTTCGATGCTGCGAGAGGCGGAAACAAAAAGGCTGAGGCTGTTGTTGATGAAATAGGCAGATACCTTGGCTATGGCTGTATAAACATATTAAATGCTTATAATCCGGATATAATAGTAATAGGTGATATTCTGTCAAAAGGTGGCGACCTTCTTCTTCCGGTTATCATGGAAACGATTAAGGAGAGAGTTGTCCCGGAAATCTATGATAATGCGGAAATTGAAATGTCGGAGCTGGGTATTGATTCAACATTGCTTGGAGCGGCTGCTATAGCAACAGACAAAGTTCTCAGAAGGCCAAGTGAATATCTGGCGATAGTCTGACCTGCTGAAACAATTAATTTACATATAATTGAGGTATTGTTATGGAAAGATCATATGATGTTGCAGCTTTGGGAGAATTGCTGATCGACATGACGATGAACGGTAAATCCGCTCAGGGTAATGCAATGTATGAAGCAAATCCCGGTGGGGCGCCGTGCAATGTTCTTGCGATGCTGGAAAGGCTCGGCCGAAGGACGGCGTTCATAGGCAAGGTCGGAGACGATATATTCGGACATGAACTAAGACAGGTGCTTGGCGAGGTGGGGATAGATGCCAAAGGACTTGTTACGGACAGCAATGTCCGGACTACTCTTGCATTTGTTAAGACCTTTGAGGACGGTGACCGGGATTTTTCATTCTACCGTAATCCCGGAGCCGACATGATGCTCACAAAAGATGATGTTGACGCAGATATTATCCGCTCGGCAAGGATCTTTCACTTCGGGACTCTTTCCATGACGCATGAGCCGGTACGTTCGGCAACGATTTTTGCACTTGATGAGGCAAAGAAGGCAGGGAATATAATCTCATTTGATCCAAACCTGAGGGAGCCTTTGTGGGACAGCCTGGATGATGCCAAAGAGCAGGTCCTTGCAGGCCTTGGGTACTGTGACGTGCTCAAGATCTCTGATAATGAGATACAGTGGCTGACAGGACTTGATGATTATACGGAAGGTGTAGAGTGGATACTTGCACGTTTTAAGGTAAGGCTTGTCACGGTGTCATTGGGTAAGAGCGGGAGCATGGCTTTTTACAGAAAGGATCCGGAATCTCCGGACTATATCAAGGCGGAAGCAGCTCCTTTCCTTCAAAAGGATACGATTGAAACAACAGGTGCAGGCGATACGTTCGGAGGTTGTGTTCTGAACTATGTTCTGGAGAAGGGACTGGATGACCTTGGCGAGTCAGATCTTAAGGAAATGCTGACATTTGCAAATGCCGCCGCATCGATAATCACGACCAGAAGAGGGGCACTTTATGTGATGCCGCAGCCTTCGGAGATAAGGAAGCTTATCGCAGGTAAACCGTAGGGAGCATTAGGAGCCGGCTTGTTTGATATGATCGTGTTTTGGTAAAGAGAGAATACTGTGAAAAAATATGAAATAGATACAAATGAAAACAGAGAGTTCATGAAGGTATTGCGTGATGACCTGCTTTCCTTCGGACATGGATTTGCGTCCTGTGAAGGCGGAGCATACTATCTTGGAGATGACGGAACACCCTGGTGCGACAGGCCGCGCGAGACATGGATCACATGCCGTATGGCACATGTGTACAGTATGGGAGAACTGCTTGGACATAAGGGCAGCAGACAGCTGGTAGGCTCCGCTCTGAATGGACTTCGCGGGGAGCTTTGTGATGAGGATAACGGCGGGTGGTATGCAGGGGTCAGACCTGACGGAAGTGTACTTCCCGACAAGCAGTGCTACGCACATGCATTTGTTATCCTTGCGGCGTGCTCGGCAAGTCTTATCAGTGCCGACGGTGCGGATGAACTCCTCCGGCGTGCGCTTGAAACCTATGATCGATACTTCTGGGATGAAGAAGAAGGTCTTGCGGTTGATACATGGAATACGGAATTTGCGCATCTTTCGGATTACAGAGGTATTAATGCCAATATGCATACGGTCGAAGCTTTCCTTGCAACAGCCGATGTAATGCATGACGAAAAATACAGAGTAAGAGCAGGAAGGATAATCGAGCGTGTCATAAAGTGGGCCGCAGAGAACAACTGGCGTATACCCGAGCATTTTACGAAAGAGTGGATGGCCGATCTGATGCTGAACAAAGACAAGCCTGATGATCCTTTCAAACCGTTCGGAGCCACACCCGGACACGGTATCGAGTGGGCAAGGCTGATATCGCAGTATGCCCTTTCGGCACATAAGGATGATAAAGAGAAGATGACCGGATATACAGATGCCGCACGGAATCTTTACGACCGCGCCATAGCAGATGCATGGTCCGCCGATGGGGCACCGGGCATCTGTTATACGACCGACTGGGAAGGAAATCCTGTCGTACATGACAGGATGCACTGGACTCTTGCGGAAGCGATAAATACATCGGCGGTCCTGTACCGCATCACCGGATCTGACAGATATGCAAGTGATTATGCAATGTTTATGGAGTATCTGGATGATAAGGTACTTGATCATAAAAACGGATCATGGTTCCATCAGCTGGACCGTCACAATCAGCTAAAAGGCACGGTCTGGCCGGGTAAATCAGATCTGTATCATGCCGTTCAGGCAACTCTTATCCCATATAATGATAATATAGGACTGTCCATAGCACCGTCGCTTGCAAAATGAAAGTGGACAATTTATATCCGGAGTGTTATCATACAGTGGTTAGTTATTGCTAACTCAGAGTGTAATTGATATGAAATTTGAAGAGTTTGGGGAAGAAAACGGGAAAACGATGATGTTACTGCCGGGGACTTGTTGTGACTGGCAGACGAATTTCGGAACCGTTCTGCCAAGACTGTCGGCAAAGTACCAACTTATTTGTGTGAATTATGACGGTTTTGACGTCGGCGGAAGTATTTTCCCCGATATCATGGAGATGCCGGTATGAAAAAATATATAGAAAAAGACAGGAGAAAATGATGGATCTTGATAAGAAAATCGCCATAAAAGAAAACCTGATCGCTCAGGTGGGAAGCAAAGAGGCTGAAAGGATCTGGATCCTTGCGAAGGAAAACTTAAAAAAGATCGAGGAAAGGTATCCCGATATTTCAAAGGGTGAGATGATGCACGCTGAATTCATATTTCCGTCCGCAGCGATCCAGCTGGCGGTAAAGGAAATAAAAGGGGATTCAGAGATCGGTTACAAGGCTATTTCCGAGCACTCCTGGGCCAGGTCAAGGGAAAAGGGCGCAAAGCTTAAGAAAATGGCTAAGATCCCGGGATTTAAGAGCTTTTTTGTCAAGCTCTGGGATCCGATCACCAAAAAAACGTTCGGACCTGAATCCGATTTTAAGAATGTATTTTATCCCAAGAAAAAAGGCGAATATAAGATGGACATAGTGGAATGTCCGTATAACAGATATTTTGGTGAACTCGGGACCCCGGAACTTACAAAGATATTCTGTATAAATGACGAGTGCATGTACGGAGATATTCCGGGACTCGAGTTTACAAGGCATACAACGCTCGGTACCGGTGGCGATAAGTGTGATTTTCATATCCGCGTCTCAAAATGACCCATAAACCGTTCCCGTGATCCGAACCGGTTGACATGCTCAAGATGAAGTGATATACTGCCCGTAAGTTAGCGTAAGCTAACAAGCGCGCCGACCGGAGGGAAGTATGTCAGAAGAATTTATAGTTGATAATTGTTCCCCAACGCTTGCGGGAATTAAAACAGGCAATCTGTTCTCCGTGAGAATCACGGAAGAGGTGGATATCTACAGAGAAATCAGACAGCTCAACCGAAAACTGAGGAGCAGGGGGATCCGTGTGATACCGTTAAAAAAGACCGAAGAATATGCGTTGATATATTTGTATCGCCCCAAGTACCTGAAAAAGGATCTTAATGATCCGGAGGCTCTCAGGATCCTGAGAAAGAGAGGATATCACTGTGACAGCCCCGAACACTGTATAGTCCAACTGATCGGAAGACTCAGGGACAGCAAATCTTTTCCACACGAGATCGGCCTGTTTCTCGGATATCCGCCATCGGACGTTGCATGTTTTATCAAGCATCCGTGCGAAGGAGTCAAATGCTGCGGTTGCTGGAAGGCGTTTTCAAAACCGGATGCGGCAAGGAAAACCTTCAGCAGATTCGAGATGTGCACCAAAGCATACAGACAGATGAACAGGCAAGGCAAATCTCTGACACAGCTTGCCGTCAGAACAGGATAAAGGAGGAAGTATATTATGAGTAAGATAGCAGTAGTTTATTGGAGCGGAACGGGTAATACAGCGGCTATGGCCAAGGCAGTAGAAGAGGGTGCGAAAAATCGCGGCGCGGAGGTTGCCGTGTTCGGACCGGATGCATTTTCTGCTGATAAGGTTTCTGAATTTGATGCCATTGCATTCGGATGCCCGGCAATGGGTGCCGAAGTGCTCGAGGAATCTTCATATGATCCTATGTTCACATCCATCGAAGGCGAGCTTTCAGGCAAGAAGATCGCACTTTTCGGTTCATATGGCTGGGGAGACGGCCAGTGGATGAGAGACTGGGAAGAACGGTGTAAAGCTGCCGGAGCAAAGCTTGCATGTGATAGTGTCATGGCCAACAATGCCCCCGGTGAGGATGC
>JAFRIL010000150.1 GCA_017432845.1 Lachnospiraceae bacterium
CAAGGAACCACAGAGGCTTGCAGTAGGTCTCACGGCATATCATCAGTATCTTTTTGTTCTTGAAGGATGTATCTTTTAACATCAGGGAAATCTCTCCAGTGTATTGGCGCTGTTTGTCTGCCGCACCTTTGTATAAAACCTGAGTATGCATTTAAGGTGGATGGCGGCAAATGATTTTAGCCGAAGGCTCCTTCCGACAAGAGGACAGGGCGTGGCGGCAAGGCTTCTTACCTTTTCCGTGTACTCCTTAAGGTCCGCTTTGCTTGGAGCGCCTGATACGAGCTCATTTTGTATCGCAGTTATCATCTCGTAGAGCATGAACCGCGTACACTCGTCCTTCAGTTCGGGATGCTCGCTTAAGATGAACTCTTCCATCAGAAGATTCGCCTCGACACTGTTTCTTACCATGCCGCTCTTCTTGGAGTTGCTCCCACTCCTCTCCCGGAAATGGTACATCGGCTCGGGATCATATACGACAGTATCGGCAGCGGACAGAAGACGATCAACGACTATCCTGTCTTCCACGGTGATGTCGGTCCTGAAATGAAGATCCTTGAATATCTTCTTGGAATAGAGCTTGTCCCAGCAGTGAAGGAAGAAACCTTCATTACCGAGCGTCATCGCAACAGCCCCGCTTCCCGTCATAACCTTTACCCCGCCCGGCTTGTCCGAAAGAGTGGCGTTTACATACTCGTAAAATCGTCCGCAGACTGCTATGTCAGCGCCGTATTTTTCCATATGGCCTATAAGGCGCTCATACATTTGGGGCTCTATGTAATCATCGGGATCAACAAATCCGAGATAGTCTCCGGTAACTTCGGCAAGGCCTCGGTTTCTTGCATCCGCAATGCCGTTTGGCGGTGCTATGATCAGCTTTATCCTGGCATCCTTGCCGGCATACTGCCTGCATATATCAACCGACCTGTCATGGCCTTCGGAAGCTACTATTATCAGTTCGATGTCACTGTAAGTCTGGTCGAGAACGCTTTTGATGCCCTGCTCGACATAGCGCTCGACATCATAAACTATCATTACAATGCTGATCATCTGTTGTCCTTTTTATCGCTTCAAGGTAAGCGTATCCTCTTTCCTCGTCCGGCTCCACGAAGGCGCCCTCTCCCCATTCGTTCCAGGCATTCACATATACGAAATCCACCTGATGTCCTTCGACCTTTTTCTTCAGGGTCCGGAGCGTATCTTCGAAAAGCTGCGGGGAAGTGTTCATATAGACAAGGCCTTTGTATCCGCGGCGCGGGGTATTGTCCCAGTCGGGTATAAGTCCCGGAAATTCATTATCGGCGTAATCCCTTTTTGAGATAGCGCCCATGATCCGCCTGGCGTCGACCTTGCGCTCGAGCACGTGTCCTGATCCTTCCCCTATGATACGGTTTCTTAGTGACCGGAAGTACGTACCGCCGTAGTATGATACCTTCCCTGCAACGGACAGATCATATTTAAGGGTATATCCCGGCTCAAAGTAATAGTAACCGTCGATCAGGCCGGATCTGTCATCGGAACCTGCCGCTGTTTTTCCGGAGATGATATATACGCCGTCAAATCCGGCCTCGCGTGCCCATTCGTTAAAGCACCCGGCCATCTCAAAAAAGCAGGGGATGTCAAACGTCTTGTATATCTGCCATACCGGCCTGTTTCCGACCTTTATGTATCTCTTATCTTTAAAAAACGGAAGAAGGTAATCGAAATACTTCTTCCAGTCATCCCTGTTGCCGTATTCCTGGGCTATGAGTATCTGATCGGACTGACCGTACCAGGTTCTCGTCCAGGTCTCATTGGCCCAGCATATGTTATATCTGATGTCTATGGACGGATCGGCCAGAAGCGTCTGCAGCGGCTTCTCCATCAGGGTCTTGCCGTTAAAATAATACTGATAGATCGAAAACCCGTATACGCCGTACTGCTTTGCAAGGGCGGCCTGTCGCTTAAGTGTTGCCTGCCCGTCCTTATCAAGGTCATAATAATCGCCGCCAAGCGGGACTCTTGGCTGGCAGTGTCCGCGAAAGAGCGGTTTCGCACCCTTTACCGCGACCCATTCCGTATAGCCCCTGCCCCACCATTCGTCGTTTTCCGGAAACGAATGATACTGCGGCAGATACATGCACATTACTTTCATGATATCTCCGTATTAAAGATCACTTCATCCAGACGGTACGGTTAACGATATGTGTATAACTCTGAATGAGCTTTACGACCTTGACGGAAACATTATCGTCGGCGTAATCCTCCGCCTCTATGATCTTCTCTTTGTTCTCATACATCGCTGTCGCAAGCTCTATCGCACGACACACGTCTTCGCTCTTGATGCCGCCGATGACGATAGTGCCCTTGTCGAGCACTTCGGGCCGCTCTGTCGAAGTACGTATGAGCACCGCCGGAAAATCAAGCATGGCAGACTCTTCCGACAGCGTCCCCGAATCCGACATGACACAGAAAGCATTCTTCTGAAGTTTGTTGTAATCAAGGAATCCGAAGGGCTTCAGGTTCTGCACCAGAGGATCAAACTTAAATCCGCGCTTTTCTATAAACTTCGCACTTCTCGGATGTGTGGAATATATCACCGGCATGTTGTACTTCTTCGCGATGATATTGACCGAGTTCATCAGTTCCATGAAGTTGTCTTCAATGTCTATGTTCTCTTCCCTGTGAGCGGAAAGGAGTATGTACTTCCCGGGTGTAAGACCAAGCCGTGTAAGAACATCACTTGATTCTATTTCGTCCAGATGGGCGTTTATGACTTCCTTCATCGGAGAACCCGTGACAAATATAGTCTTGCCGTCGATGCCCTCAGACAGAAGGTACCTTCTGGAGTGCTCTGTATAAGGAAGGTTGATGTCTGAAATATGATCTACGATCTTACGGTTGATCATCTCTGATACGTTCCAGTCCCAGCACCTGTTTCCGGCTTCCATATGAAAGATCGGGATCTTAAGTCTCTTGGCACTTATCGCGGAAAGTGCGGAATTGGTGTCCCCGAGTACAAGGATCGCGTCCGGTCTTTCCTGTTCAAGGAGCTTATACGACTTGGCGATTATATTGCCCATCGTCTCACCAAGGTCCGCCCCTACCGCCTCGAGATAGTGATCGGGACGGCGAAGCTTAAGGTCCTCAAAAAATATGTCATTAAGCTCACGGGCATAGTTTTGTCCCGTATGAACAAGAATATGGTCAAAATACCTGTCGCACTTTTTGATGACCTCCGAGAGTCGTATGATCTCGGGCCTTGTTCCGACTATTGTACAGACTTTTAATCTATCGGACATTTTCCTACTCCTATCTTGAAGAATTATAGCAAACAGACCCCGGTATTGCAATTAACACGAGGGCGCAGACAAGGAAGGGCGGGACTATCACGAAGTTTTCCATAAACGATGCCGCAAGTATCGAAAATACCGATGATACGGCGATCCACAAGACTGTATCTTCTGCCGCCTTTTCGCGAAGGTCCCAAAGGCGCCTTACAAGAATGATCATTACAGCCGCAAATACGAATATGCCGTGTACGAACAATATATCAAGAAGACCGTTGTGCACTTCAAACACTCCGTTCATCCAGTCGACATCTATAACATAGTTGCTTCCGATCCCGGAAAGAGGCATCTGGATAAATGCTCTCCACAGGTCCGCCCATATCGCATCCCTTCCGGATATTATGTCCTTGTAAAAAATCCTTATGGCAAAAGAATCATTGAACTGTCCCAGCCACACGTAAAGGAGTGACACGATTATCGCGCCGGCCGTCATCGCAAATGTCAGAAGAGCATAAAAGACTTTATTCCTCCTGATCTTTGCGGGAACAATGCAAAGAACGGCAAACACGACAAGTCCGAGCAGTGCGCATCTTGCCCTGTACCAGGCAATGATGTTATATCCCCATACGAACATAAAGAGGATAAAGATGAAAAGGAAGCGCGAGCCGCCCTTTTCGGTCTTTTTAAGTCTTACATAAAATGCCGTAAGACCTGTTACTGCAAACACAAATCCCGTTATAAGAACGAGACCTCCGTAGTTGGTGTTATATCCCTTAAAATAGCCCTTGACGTCATATGTCCAGTAATAGAAGTAAAATCCGATATAGGCATAATAAAAGTACAGGAGCCTTGGCGGGATCTTTATCCTTCCGGCAAGATAAAACGCAAGAAGAACATCCGCGGCAGTAAGGAACGCACCTTTTCCGGATCCCGACACGAATATATTGATACCGGCAATGATCATGCCGGCAAGCATTACAAGAAACAGCCTGTCATGAAATGCCGCCCTTAAATCCGTAACGCAGAAGAATACCGGAACAAGAACTATAAATGTGATGAGTGTGGCAAGCGGAGCCACCTTCTCATACATCGTATACTCATTCCACAAAGCGAGCGGAAGTATCACAACAAGTGCTGTAAGCAGCACGTTTGCGATCAGTATTCTCTTGCCGTCCCCTTCAGTTCTTTCCACGGATCCTGCTCCTTACAAATGTCGCGAGCACCGAGATGACCGTCTTGATATCCCGGTAGTTAAGAAGTATCACGATCACTGTCATAACGGCACATATCACATATCTTCCCGGTATCTGTCCTATCATCGCAAGACATATCGCCGCAAGGACTATGTATCCGAGAATGTCGGATAAGAGATTGTTCTCAAGATAAACGTGTTTTCTTACAAACCTGTACGACATGGCCCACATGATGCAATAGCTTATCGCCGTCGCAACAGCCGCACCCATAGCCCCGAACTTCGGTATGAACATCAGATTCATCGCAACGTTTGCAACAGCACCGATGCCGGTGGCAACTCCCATCGATCTCGAATCCTTATGTGCCAGGCATATCGAACCCAAGAAACCCGTAAGAGAGCCGAATATCACAGATACAAGAAGCGGCGGAACATACACCCACGCCTCATAGAACTCTTTCCTGAACATAAAGCGGGCCACGGGTTCAACGAGAAGTATCAGGATCGCACACCCCGTCATCATGAAACTGTTATATGTGTTATACATCTTCGTAAAGAACTGTGCGCTCTTATCGTCCTTGTAACTCTTTGTCGCCGACATCTGCCACGCCTGCGCAAAGATCCTCTGAAATACCATAAGGATCGCGGGTATCTTGTAGGCCACCCCGTATACGCCGTTTACGGCCGCACCGCATACGGCAAGGACCAGATACCTGTCAGCCGCATTGTTTATCCAGCTTCCCGTGGAATATGCGATCATGACCGTGCCATACCTTAACATCTGATCTGACAGTTCTTTGTCATCCTTAAGGTTTTCCACAAGATGAGCGCTTCTTCCCAACAGCAGCATTACGACCGAAGATGTCGCAAATGCGATGATCTGCGAAAAGATGTAACCGTTCAGTCCGATCCTTATAACAAGCAGGAAGATTATATTTGATGCGATCATAACTACCGTCGAGCATACGGATCCGATAACGACTATCGGAACGGCTTCGCATCCCTGGAAGTACAGAATGAGATATTCATACAGACAGTTTGCGACAAACAGGAGCGCGAACAGGAGGATATACCACCTCATATGCTCGCCGCAAAAAGCAAACGACAGAACGCAAAGTCCGACAACGAGTGCGTCGGCACGAAGAACATATCTGATACCGGCCTTTAAGATGCTCCCTCTCCTGTCGGCGTATTCGATACCAAACCTCAGGGCTGCCTCACCCATGTTAAGGGTAAGCGCGGGAACAAGCAACAGAAGCGTTACCTGCATGACATCCGCTATACCGTATTCACTGGTCGACAGTACATCCGTATAAAGGGGTACAAGAAGAAAGACCAGTATCTTCGAAACGAAATTGCTGACCGAAAAAAGCGCGATGTTATCCGCAAGATATCTGTATCTGCTCTTTTCCTTTTTTGGTTCCTTCATCGGCTGTTATCACCCGTGCCCGTATTTACGGCGCCTGCTGATATGTTCATCGCAAGGAGCAGGAACAAAACGTTTACCGAATAATCCGTCCAGATCAGGTCCACATCGAAAAATGATTCGACACATACGGCAAAGAATGCGCAAAGCGCTGTCAGCGCGGCATTTCTCGAAGCTATCCCTTCTCTTATCCTCCTCCAGTTTAAAAACATCAGATAAACCGTAAGCGCAAAAACTATGACACCGTGTATGAACAGGATGTTGAGCATCGCATTGTGAACATTGAACTCAAAAAACGATGTGATCGTGACATTCGTTCCGATACCGGTAAGAGGCTTTGTTTTAAACATATCCCACATTTCCAGCCATATCGCCTCACGTCCCGAAAAGACATTCTTGTAGAAGAACGGCATCCGGAAATTAACACCGCTTTGTCCGATGATCATGTAAAGTGCGGCAAACGCCAGAGATCCGAAAGTGGCGATCACACATATGGTGTAAAAGAATCCCTTTTTCTCCCAGAGCCTTTTGGGGATCAGATACCTGAATACAAAATAAGCACAAAGCATGACGAACGCTCCGCGCGATCTGTGATACAGGCTTATCTGCAGACACTTTACAAGCGCGATCACGATCAAAAGCGCTGCCACCTTATACCTGTCATAAAGCGCTTCGAAGAATACAAAAGCGCACATCATCGAAAAGACCGTAAATGTGGCCGCTGTGTTCGTGTTCATCGCAAACGACGTGTAATCGGCAAACATCCACGTATATACACCGAAAAACCAGTATACGATCATTAAAAGATACAGTCCTCCGAACAGCCAGAACTGCCATTTCATAAATCTCATCCGTCCGGACAGGTAAATGATCACCGCAAAATCCACCGCCACGAAAAAGCATCCGAATCCACTGTGGACGATAAGTATGTTTACAACTGTGGCGACCGCCAGGATGATGAGTGCGATAAGGCCCGCATCCTTTTCCTTAAGGCCTTTTATGATGTTTACGTTAAGTAAAAAAAGCGGAACAAGTATCGCAAACACGAAAAGACCCACATATCTTTCCGTCATCCCGTAGAACTTCGGAACAAAGAACGTGAGTGTGTAGAATACGAAAAGACAGAGAATAAGGACTGTGCTTATCACATCCTTAGCCTTCGTCTCTTCTTTTATCGTTTTGAAACAAGATCTGACAGCTTCGCCAAAAGCTCCTCGCATCTTCTCTCCCATGAAACAGACTCTATGTCTATCCCCTCTGCCAGTCTTGCGGCATTGGGATTTTCGATAAGATCCCTGATCTTTGAAGCGATCTCATCAGGATCATCACAGTGTTCGATCACATCGGCATCCGTTACATTGCCCATTATACCGAGTGCACCGATGCATTTTGATAACAGTACCGGACATCCGCATGACAGTGCTTCTACCGGTGCGAGCCCGAATGTCTCAAAACAGCTGTTCTGCACAAACAGGGCTGCTTTTTCATATAAATGCCTTGTCTTATCAAATGATACGATCCCCAGGTTCTTAACAAAAGGATATGCATCTATCGCATCTGAATCCGCACCCGTATCTCCCACGATACACAGATACATTTCGGGATCGTACTGCTTCCGGAGCGTTTCCACCGCTTCACATATGCGTACGATCTTTTTTCTCGGCATTCCGCCTCCGACCGAAAAGATCATGTGGCGGTCCCTGTCCCGCCCCCTTGTGCCCTCTTCAAACATCCTGCCGTCTATCCCGTTATATACATGATCGATCTTGCCGGCATGCATGGGATAGTAGTCTTTCAGCCACGCGGCAAAGCCTGCGCTTACCGCGATGATAAGATCAGCCATCTCGAGCGTTCTTCTTTCCACGCGGTTCATACTCTCATCCGGCTCGAGATTGATCTCATTCTCGTATTCGACGCATCCGTGCATGATATATGCGCACGGCTTATTAAAAAACTTTGCGATCTTAAGCCCTAGTATGTTCTGCCGAGAGTAGCCGGAGTATACGGCGACATCGCAGGAAAGAGTCTTGAACATTATCTCCGGTACTCGGAGGAACTTGTTTCTGAACTTCTGATACAGTGTCCCTTCCGGAAGACGGCTTATGTAATATTTGGTTACATTTGCGGGACCGGTGCCCGATACGGCATCTCCCGCCAGAAATATCCTTGGTACGTTCATGTCATTTCATGTCAAGGTATTGTCTTCGTCCCGAAAACATCGCGGATATCGCCTGAGGCATCGTCAGATTTCCCGAATAAAGACTCTTCTTTCTGACGGCAAACTGCAATATCAGAGCTGGCGAAAATGCGCGCGACATCGCAGCATAGTTTGCTCCTCTTGATATGAAAAAGTCCCTGTCATAACCCTTAAACCACGTGGACTCTTCATCCCTTACCTTTGCTATCATCTCGGGCACATATATGATCTTTTTGCCCCGCTTTAAGCATTCATAGAGGAAGAGGTTTTCCTCTCCGAGAAAGAACTTTGCGCCCGCGCCGAAGAGCTCGTTAAACCTTATCCCTTCGATGCTATCTTTCCTGAACGCTATCTCGGGAGAAAAGATCTTGAGCACCGACAGATAGCCCATCCTCTTTTCGCGTGAAAATACCGGGGCGGACCTTTCAGGCCTTTTAATGAAAAAAACGATGACATCCGCATCGGGATTTCGCAAAAAAGCATCGTTTATTATCCTGTCATAGCCGTCAACATACTCGACATCGTTGTCGCACAAAATACATACGGGCCCTCTTGCATGACGAAGGGCCATGTTCCTGCTCTTTGAGAGTCCCCTCTGTCTGGTCTCGACGTAAACAAGCCTGTTTGTATTGCCACAGGATTTTCGTTCCGACTGCCGTATGCACTCGCTGTCGCACTGGTTTATGACAACACAGTCCGAGTGTATGAACAGCGAATCGATATAGTCTTCATTTTCAAGATGCATGGCCGACAGCAGAACTTCGGGACCCATCTACACCCTCCTTGCAACCGCCCTTACGGCCCAGAACATAAAACACCAGCAACTGTAAAGCAGGCCTAGGTGCTCCACTTTCCTGTAAAGGTTCCAGATACGGCGGATCGCCTCGATCTTGTTTGACGACAGCGACCGTCCAGCCCTTCTGTAAAGCGTCAGGCTCTCATCAAGTCCGTAAGCGTCCGTACCGCTTCTTAGCACCTTCCACCATGTGGCAGTATCCTCGCTCTTCACGTAAGGCATGTATATATCACTCTTATCAAGCTTATCAAGATCGAAGATAACGGTGCTCGTAAATATCGTTGTGTTACGAAGAGCTTCTTTGTATGTAAGGCTCGCCGGCACTCTGACTATCCTGCCAAGCCCTTTTGCATCCTCATCTGCAAACTCGTATCCGGTAAAGGAAAATGCGATATCCTTTTCCTTCATAAAGGCAAGCTGCTTTTCAAGCTTTGTGTCGATCCAAAGGTCATCGGCATCTATGAAAGCGATATAGCGGCCGCGTGCATTTTCGATACCTGTATTTCTTGCGCCCGCTGCACCCTTTTCATGGGCATTTGCCATAACCCTTACCTTATCCGTCGCATACCCTTCCATTATCCTGACACTGTCATCCGTGGAAGAGTCGTCAACGAGTATGAGTTCGAGATCGGTATATGTCTGCTGTAATACGGACATGATCGTGTCGGCAATATATGATGCTGCATTGTATACCGGCACGATCACGCTTACTGTCTCATTCATCCGCTTCTTTGTCACTGTGTGGCTGCACAGCTGCCTCCGTAACTCCCTCGGCGCTTCCTATCATGAAAAGTGTCTTGACCGTGAGTATCAAAAGCCTCAGATCCAGCCATACCGAGAAGTTTTCGATATAATAAAGATCCAGTTTTAACTTGTCATAAGGTCTTGTATTGTACTTGCCGTACACCTGCGCATATCCGGTTATCCCCGCAACAACTTTCGTCCTGTAGGAAAACTCCGGCATCTTCTCGGAATACTCCCTGATGAATTCGGGTCTTTCCGGGCGTGGGCCGACAAATGACATGTCCCCTTTAAGGACATTGAACAACTGGGGGATCTCATCTATGCGGAGCTTTCTGATGACGCGCCCCACAGGGGTTATCCTGTCATCGTTTCTTGCCGCGAGCCTTGCCACCCCGTCACCTTCGGCATGCTCGACCATGCTCCTAAACTTGATGATCTCAAACTCCTTCATTCCCCTCGTGCAGCGGACCTGCCTGTAGAAAACGCTGCCGCCGTCACACGCTTTTACACATATGGCCGTAACGAGCATTATCGGGGATGTTATGACGATCATTATGACCGCGAGCACTATATCAAACAGTCTCTTGACCATTCGCTGCTCCGCCTCGACAGGGTCGCTCTTGGTATAAAGCAGCGGTGTATCGAACAGATGAAGGTTCTGCGAACCCTTAAGCACTATGTCCATTATCTTCGGGGACACATATATGTCGACGTCACTTTCGTAACAGCTCTTGAAAACAGAGTTCCTTACTTCATTGGGAATATCCCACAGCATTACTGCCTCATGCTTTTTGATCTCTTCATTTATCTCATCGATATCTTCGGAAACGCTCATGGATCTGGTGACCTTGAACTGGTGGCGTCTTGTCGCAAACTTTTCGAGAATGGTATCCTGGCTGTTACCCCCGTAAACAAGAAGAACATCTATCGGGGGGAAGAATGTTCTGTACAGCATCGTAGCCGCGATTATCCATAACCCGACCATGAAGAACTGGACTATCATTCCGATAATAAGGGGTACCACCGTGGGAAAACGGTATGAAAGAAGGCAGATTATGCCATAGAAAAGCACATTTGTGATGATCGTGGCAAAACCCTGGGACAGGGTCAGTTCGATCATACGAAAACTCCCTATCTTGAGGCCTCCGTACATCGCCGACGCAAACAGCAGCATGATAAAATAAACTGCCGCGATGAAAACATGTCCCCAGAAATAGAACGCCTTGGGGATACCGGTATTGTAATGCCAGAACCATACGTACAGCATTATCCCGGTCTCGACCGCAAGGATGATGATCGAGGATGCAAACAGGTATGATCTTTTCTCAAACTGTTTCCGGTTCAAAGCCTGCTACTCCCTGTTCAAAAGAAGCAGAAATCCTCCGTAAATGCACCCGAGGATCACATCGGATGTTTTAAGTCGCGTATCGCGAAATACGGGATGTCCCGATCTTTTCGCATATATCACATATCGCCCCAGGTACTTAAGCTTTAGCATGCCCGGCGGCGTAATAAAGGCTCTCTGCTCGTAGTATAGGTAAAAAGCATTGACGTTTTCGCGCTTAAGCTTTCCCACCGACTGTGTGTACCCTTCATCCGTGATGACACAAATCGTGACCACCTTCGGTAAAACGGCAAGCACACATATCCCGTCTATTTTATCATAAATGTAGTCTTCAGGCACATATTTTTCACCCTCTATCTCGGGAAAGGGGTATTTCTTCAGTATATCTGTCCTGTACATCAGAGTCGTCTCTCCCGAAAAGCCCTTCAGATACAGGCCGTACAGGGTGGATGTGCCCTTGCACGGAAAATCACCCCCGGCAAGTATAGTCGTCTCATCCGACCCTTTGTGTGCCACTACCCCGCCTATTTCCATGTCCCCCGGGTGATCTTTTACGGCATCGTCATATGCGGCAAGAAGATCGGCAACTGCGGTAGCGGTAAAGCGGTCATCGGAATCCAGGCAGACGAACAGCTCCGTTTCGCAATGCTCCACTCCGGTATTATGGGCCCGCATCTTGCCCCCGTTTTCCCTGTATATGTACCTGATCGGGATAATGCCCTCATCTATCCACTTTTTGACCTCATCGTCTGTAGCGTCGGTCGAGCCGTCGTCCACGATAAGCCATTCAAAGTCCCTGACGCTCTGGCTCTTTAAGCTGTCATATGCACGGGCAAGAAGCTCTTTTCTGTTATACGTCGGAGTGAACACCGTAAGCCTCATTTGAGCCTCCTGTAACTGAACCTGTGCTCGGCATCCGAATAATCGACAAGCGAATACTCCTGAGGCTCTTTAAGGTCATATTTATATATCACATGTGTGTCGGTCCGGCCTATCTCATAAAGGCCTTCGCCCTTTACGAACGCCGCCTTCGGATGACCCTTTGTAAGGACAATGTAAGACGTTCCCGTCTTATCAAGAGCCTTCGTAAAATCATCCCCGTCTATCTTCTGGTTCCTGACAAGGGCTGCCAGTATGACATTTGTCGGCCTGTCTTCATCCTTCAGCATCTCGTCCGTATAAGAATAGTTCATCGCATAAATGTATTCTTCCCTGTCAATGCACAGAAGGATCTTCGGGTCGTACTGCCTGATCTCCATGTTGTACTCATATTCGTAAAACACCTTGGCGTACTGTGTCCCGGAATCCGCGTGGATGATATCCGCTGTCTCGATAAGCTCATCGGGTATCTTGTAAATATTATCCGCAACATCTATACCCTTTGCATATACGAAATTTCCTCCGAGTACAAACATCGCAAGAACGAGTATGAGAGTTGCCGTCCTGCCGCCCTTTGCGGGAGCGCTGTCGATCACAAGTGTTGCAGCATAAGGCACCAGGATGATGACGGGTGCTATCCAGAACAGTCTGTAGTATTCACTGCTGACGTCAAATATCCTGTCAAGGATCAGCGGTACAAAGGGGTTATAAACCGTAACAAGAAGTACTGCCGCTGCCGGAATAAAAAGCTGTCTGTCCCTTTTGCCGCCCTTTATGAGTATGATCAAAACCGCGATCAGGTACATCACGAAATAACCCGTTCCCGATGTGTAAAGGCTCAGGCATTTGTGAAGATATCCTATTCCGTTTTCAAATACGTTAACACCTTGCATGACTACCTCGGAAACGTGTATATGGCATAATATCCTTTAACATAAAGAACATACAGGATCATCATGATAAGCTCCGGAAGGATGCACACAAATATCTTTCCTAGCGATGCGAACCTCTTCTTCATGAATGCGTATGGTACGAACAGGACGCAGACTTCGGCCGGAATGACCATGTTGGCTGTGGAGCTTACCGTGGCTGTTCCAAGACATACTGTAAACAGTGCGATATAAATACTCTTTTCTGTCGCTCCCCCGACAAGCAGGGCAAACAGCAGAAAGATCAGTATCACAGAGATATTTCCGACGACCGATTTACCCTCATATGTCCTTGTCATAAGAAAATTGGAAGTAGTGTAAATACTTATGAAGGAAAAGTTCGTCACTGTCATGAGCGCATACATAAGAAGCGCGCGCCTGCTGTCCGAAAAGAAGTATCTGCATATACTGACATAAAGCGCATTGACCATGATGACCACAACCGCAGACATCACGGTCTTGGTCTCAACGAGTGCCGGAAGATGTGTCAGCTGACAGATAACGGCATCATTTACGTAATATGTCGCAAATACGTATCTTAATTCAAAATGGTCCTGCCAGTTACCCGTAAACGGATCATAGACGTTTATCATGTTCGTATCGACGTTTGTCGTTACGTTCGCAACATAATATGCCGCATCCAGTGTGAAGTTATATGTCATAACGGTAAGTGCCACCAAAAGAATGGTTATAAAGCATACCGTGATCCAGAAGGTGCGGTCTTTGGCCACTTCCTCCCTAAATCCCATCATCCAGCCGGCCCACTCTTTGCGGTAAATGATAAGGGATGCCGCCGTGATCAGGATGCACGGTATGCACCACAGGGTCGTAAGAAGTGACAGGGGTCTGTACGTGAACATTACCGGCAATGCAATGACCGCAAACAGTGCGTAGTACGCAAAGAATCCGACAGCTACGGTCAGTGCCGCCCTCTTTTGTCCGTCCTTTTTCATGCAGAAAAAACTTCCGAACGCCGCATACAGTATGAAATTTACGATCACTACCGCCAGGGCTTTTAAAATCACCATTTACCGGTTATCTCTTCCCTTGTTATCACATAAACGTTATCTGCCATAACCTGACCGGACGAAAGGAGCTTACTCATCGCTCCCAAGTCTTCATCGCTGTTGCCGTAAACATACCAGTTGTTGACTACAGATCCGTATCTTTCAAGAAACTGTGCAAGATCCTCCGAGTTTTCGGCACCGCCTCCGCCGATGAAGCTGACCGTACCGTCACTTCCCTGAATAAGGTACCCTTCGGCCCCTTTTCCTTCCGGGATGAACTCATACATGCCGCACCTGCTGTTAAGGTCCTGTTGCAGGTTAACGGTCGCAGCATAGAGTTTGTTGATCTTGCTGTTTAAGATGAACACGGCAAAAAGCAGAAATGCTGCCAGCACACCGAGTGCTATCGCAAGATTTCTCGCATTTATTATCTTATGATTTTTCATGTCCCATTCCTCCGGATCAGTTTCTTCTGTGACAGGTTCAGATGTATTTGCGCCGGTATCCGGCAAAGTCCTTACGTACCGTATCAGCTGTACCGTGGCAACACTCAGCAGGCCATGTACCACAAAGACCCATGTGCCAAACCACGATATCAGAAGCGTGAACGCTATCAGCCGCTGCGACTGGTATCCCCAAACATTAAGTACGCAAACCGCAACAAAGGCCGCAAATCTTGCCCTGCCGCGAAGCACTTCGCAGATGACGCCGAACGCGCACAGGTAATACAACGTGATAAATACGGGGGCTGCGGCATATATGAAGATAAGCGGGTGGACGGAAATGATCCGGGAGATGGTCCCGATAAACACCATCATCGGGTCTGCAAAGTATGCCCTGCCAGTCTCAAACACACGGGTTGCAGCCTCAATGCCTTTTATCGCCGAAGCGTTCTCGAACCTGTAATGCATTACCGCATATATCTGAAGTACAACTGCTATGATGCCCGCTGCAGCCTCAATGATATATTCCGCCTTTATCTTCCCATCCGGCAAAGCCTTATCGGATGCCGAACGTTTTGCGATAACAATAATAAATACGCACAACAAGACGGCAATCACCGCAAAGACCGCTGCATTTACCGCTACCGGTGCGTTTATCAGTCCGCATATTACCGATGATATGATCCCGGCGAGGATAACCGCGCATCCGCAGGAAGATATGCCAAATATCCTGTCTTTCATCAGGGGCCTTCCACCTTTCTGTATACAACGCAGCCGTCACACCTGAGCATTTCCTCATAGCCATACTTTGTGACCGGAACATCGGGCCACAGGTCCTCGGACAAAACAAGATATCTGCATCCTTTTTTGCCGGCGATACGTGCAACCTTCTTCATATCCGGATAATGGTCCGAAAGCTCCGCCTTCAGGATCCTTTCGTCCTCATCGGGTATCTCCGGCATTTCGTTTGAGATCGCACGATACGGAAGGACAAATTCCGAAGAATAAGCCGAAAAATAAGCATCCCATCCCGGCATCGTAAGAACCGAAGCTGTGCTGTCATCCGCCTTTACGGCCGATGCCGCCTCAAGTATCCCGCCGGGAATATGCATATCGTTTTCCGCCACAGAGGACAGTTCCTGCGAGAACACGCACGTTCCCGATGAAGTAATGGCAAGGGCCGCAAGGCATACCGTAAAGAGTACGGCCGCTTTTTGAGCAGTTCCCCGTGATATCTTTTCCCGGATCAGTGCATACAGCCGTATTACACATGTTCCGATGGCAACTGCCGGACAAAGGAGCAGCGGAATGTTTTCCCTCTTTTGTCCGGGATCGCGCGCGATAAAGACCGCGGCAGCAATATACAGTATAACGATGGCACCGCTTCCGATAACAAGTCTTAAATTGCTGTACAGTTCATACATCAGTTCTCTTATCATGATGCCGCCTCCCGCAAAGAGAGTCTGTTATGTATGAAACCGGCCAGTATTTTGATCACGTACAGATATGCCATGATATATACC
Organism: Lachnospiraceae bacterium; assembly: GCA_017432845.1. Lineage (GTDB taxonomy): Bacteria > Bacillota > Clostridia > Lachnospirales > Lachnospiraceae > UBA2868. The sequence goes on from JAFRIL010000150.1 coordinate 15,748, forward strand.
GGAAAATAGTATTTGAAGTATGAAGCCGGCGCCAGGATGAACACGATGAACCAGTGGCAGAGAAGCCCTCCTGATACGAAGAAGTCAAACCATCTGCGCCTTATAAGACTGTATGTAAATACCGCCAGAACAACCGACATGGGTATGAAAAGGTTGTAGGCAAGTGATTTTAGCCCCGAAAGAGATAATGAAAACGGATACGGGACTGCCGCATAGCAGAATGCATTCCACCTTGTCCTGATAAACACGGCGGGGTTATTGATGAATATTCTCCGGACAGCTTCGGAAAAATCACAGTACTCGGTATATCCGGCTTCCGGACGCACTCCCGTAAACTCATCCTTGAAAAGGATCAGCACATCCTCGTAATTGATGTCCCCGAAGTGCTCACTGATCCTGTCCATTGACTCGATCGAAATGTAGCGGTCAACGATCTCAAGATCTTGGGCGTTTTTGTCCCGATCCAGGCCGTTTCGCATCATGTTCGTGATCGTATAAGCGTAAAACGGCTTCATCCTGTCGTTGGCCTGTCCCGATATAGCCTCACCGGTGATGAAGTTCTGGGGGATACTGACAACAAGCTGTATCGCGATATATGATACGAGAATAGCGGCAGCACTCTTTTTGTTCCGAAGGGACGGGTATACGACAAAGAGCAGGATGGGAACAAGCGCGAACAGATATATGCCTTCAGTCCTCCACTGGGTCAGGACCGCCCCAAGAAGCAGGACAAAAAACAGCTTGCTGCGTGTAATCTGCCGTCCTTCAAGACGGTCGAACATAAACTTTACAAACAGGAAAAGGTACAACAGAAAATAGACCGGAAGCCTGTGGGCACTCGTCGTATAAGCGATCACGGGATAGAGAAGAAACAGCAGATACGATGTTGATCCTGCCTTCTTTCCGTAACAGCGGCAAAAACGGCTTACAACATATCCCGCGACAAGAAATTCTATCACAAGCTTTACGAATATCGGACCGTACTTAACGGGTATGAGCATGAACGAGACGATGTAATAATATACGGTAAGATAAGTGAACCAGGTATCATGAATAAGGTTTACCGCATCGTTTACTATTGAGAGTTCGTCATTTGAAAGGTATCCGGCCGGAAGCTTTATCATTGCCACCCCGATCATGACCGGAAGATAGAAAAGTCCGTACTTTACGACTTCAAACATCCCTGTGCCGTCGTTTTGGCGTATAAATATCATATGCGATACGGCATATGAGACAAAAAACATGACAACGGCACAAATTATGCGGCATATGATATAATCCGACACGGCAAGCGCGTATCTTCCGTCATCACTTGCCGGAAACGTAAAGATCCCTGCCGTACACAAAAAGGATATGACGGACCAGACCGCCAAAAGCGCCAGCGATACGAAAATGATGTTTTTGTCGTTGCGATCCGAAGACTTGTGATTCATGATAGTCATATTTGCAATTGCATTATAAAACAATGATAAGTATACTATATTTTGTAGTGATTAGTAAATGTCACCAGTAAAAATAACAAGAGAGGGTAATCATGAAGAAGATCATCATAACCGGAAGCAACGGTCAGCTCGGACGTGCCATAAGCCGGCTGTACGGCAGCGATAGCGCCTACGAGCTTATAAATACCGATTTTAATGTGGAAGGTATCCCCAATCTTGATATCACGGATCTTGACAGTGTTCTTGACTTCGTCCGCACGACCAGACCATATGCGATAATCAACTGTGCGGCACATACAAACGTTGATGCATGTGAGACACAGGCTGATCTGGCATACAAAATAAATGCCATAGGCCCGAGAAACCTGGCTATAGCATCTTCGGAAACATCCTCCAGACTTATCCATATATCAACCGATTATGTTTTTGCGGGTGACGGCACCAGGCCTTATACGGAGTTTGACTCTCCCGCCCCGATAGCTATGTACGGCAAGACCAAGCTTGCCGGGGAGGATTTTGTCAGACAGTTCGCAGACAGGTTTTATATGATACGTACGGCATGGCTGTACGGTGACGGCAAGAACTTCGTAAAAACGATGTTGCGTCTTTCCGAAAGCCATGATGAGATAAGTGTTGTGAACGATCAGATCGGCTCGCCCACGTGTGCCGATGAGCTCGCCAGAGTGATCTTTGCCCTTCTTCCGACAGAGAATTACGGACTGTTCCACGGGACATGCGAAGGTATGTGTTCGTGGGCTGATTTTGCCAGGAAGATATTCGAGCTTGCCGGTGTCAAGACAAAGGTCAATCCCGTCTCAAGCAGCCGGTACAAAGAAATGAATCCGGCGTCAGCCGACAGACCGGCATATTCGGTTCTTGAGAATTACATGTTAAAGCTTACCGGAAGCTATATGTTTGCAGACTGGGAAAAGGCGATAACGGAATATTTCGCCAAGATGTGATCTGTCACTTCCATAACAGATGGGCAACCACCGCAGTGATGATCCCAAGAGCAGCACCTGTCTGCACCTGAAGCGGTGTATGTCCTATCAGTTCCTTTAACCTGTCGTGTGAGAATCTCGGCGGGTTATCTCTTTGTTTTGAAAAGTATTCCATCAGTTCATTTAATATGACTGCCTGATTGCCTGTCTCGCGCCTTACTCCGCTTGCATCCACCATGACTACGATAGCAAATATGACCGCAAATGCGAATTCAAACGAACCAACGCCCAGGGTCAGCGCCGTCATTGTTGCAAGAGCACATACCGTGGCGGCATGGGAACTGGGCATTCCGCCGTTACCGGAGAACAGTCTTCGGAACGAAAAAGTCCTGTCGACTATTGCCTCTATGATCGCCTTGGCGATCTGGGCAATGAAGTAGCCCAGAAAAGCAGTTACAAGTATTTTGTTGGAAAGTATCTGATATATGATTTCCATCCGTATTCTTTATCAAAAAAAGGCTCCGCCATAGCGGAGCCGTATCATTATTCACCCAAACCGCTGTCCACTGCATTGATAAGCGCCTGCAGTGCCTCGGACTCATCATCGCCTTCACACACAAACTCTATCTCATCACCGCACTTAACGCATGCCCCGAGAACACTCAGAACACTCTTGGCATTGGCAGTGCTTTCCCGGAACGAAAATGTGATGAGCGATTTGTACTTCATCGCTTCCTTGCACAGTATTCCGGCCGGTCTCAAATGCAGGCCCGTAGGGTTCTTGATAACGACCCTCTGACTAACCATAAGAGTAGTTTCCTCCAATCACAAATAATGATCCCCCAAAAAATTATTATATCATCTTACGGATTATTCCACAAGAAATACTCCACGTCAAGTGTTACTCAGCTACCGCAGCCCCTCCTGCCGCGGGCATTACGGATGAAGCATCAACCCTGTCCACTACTACCATGAGTGTTACCGGATTGACCAGCGATACTCCTGCAGGGAAGTCGAAACTGACCGTTCCGTCGCTCTCTCCCGTAACCGGTGTGCCCGGTTCATGGTCGGCAGGGATGCCGGCTCTGGGCACAAGGGATGCCGCATCTATCTTTCCTATCGCGAGGTCTCCGCTGTATCTGTCATAGGCATCTCCGATACCCTGTATCTCAACCGGTACCGTTCCTCCGATATCAACGATATTTACAATATATCCTTCCGGTACATTTTCGACCGTGATATTGGAAAGCGGAACGTCGATCACCTTACGCTGGTTCTGCTCTATGCCGACCTTGACCCTGATGTTGGGATCAAACGAAGTATCGGCAAATATGACACCTGACGGAAGGTAATCGGAGATATTCACCTGTGCTGTAACATCGCTCGTTGCACCTTCAACAGATACCTGGTCGGGAGATATATATATGACCTCCATATCCTCGAAGTTCTCTCCGCGCCCCGCGATAAGGACACTTGAAGGTTCCGTTATGACGGTTCCGTTGGCACCGAATCCCGGAGCGGGATTTCCCGAATAACCGCTCGAGATCGGGATGGTCTTGGTCGCATATATTATGTATTTGATCTCGGTAACGGTCCTTGACAGGATCAGCCTGTCATCTGTTATCTGCTCATTATTCGCATCATACGGATACAGCGGCTCCGTGACCGTAAAATCACTGTTTATACCTTGGATATCCGCAACGGCCATGACTGATGAAACCTTTGATACCACGGATTCCGGACCGCTGACGGTAATGGTCGAAAGGGCATTTTCCACACCTGCGAGCATGTATCCTTCGGCAGGCTCTCCTTCGTATCCCACCAGAACACTGACCTCTTTTTTGATCAGGTTCTCAATGGAAAGCTTGACACCGGTCTCTCTTGTGGTGACCGATTCGATCCTGTCGGAAAATCTGACGGATCTTACCTCTATCGGTACGGTATCAAGCGTTGTCAGCATCTTCAGGTCTGCGGTTGCCTTGATATAGTCCTTGCTCATGCCGTCAAGAACCGAACGGTGGGCTGTAACGACGACGTTTATGTTGGCCGAATCATTCAGAACCTCATAGCACTTACCCTGATCGGTCAGGACTTCTTCGTTAAGTATCTCGACCGGAACACCGGTATAAGTCTTGCTGATTATCGGATCATCTACATTTACGACCACCAGCCAGAGGAAGAACGCCGCAAGTACGGATATGATCTTAAGGCCGGGATTTTTGGTGAACAGATTCTTCATTTTTCGGCCTTTCTCTTAAACAGACGGAACGGTTTCTTCTCTTCATAGGTCTTGCCCTGTATGAGACGGAGCATTTCCTTGAGTTCATCCATGTCCACGTTTCTGGACAGTTTTCCTTCGTAAGCTACCGACACTCTTCCGGTCTCCTCCGAAACGATGATCGTCATGGAGTCGGTGACTTCCGATATACCCACACCGGCGCGGTGCCTTGTGCCAAGTTCCTTGGACAGTTCCATGTTCTCGGAAAGAGGCAGATAACACGTTGCGGATACTATCCTGTTTCCGCGCACGATAACGGCACCGTCGTGAAGCGGTGTATTGTGTTCGAATATATTGATAAGAAGCTGACTGGAGATAGCGGAATCAAGCATGATACCGGTCTTCTCGTAATCGGTCAGAGGATCGTTCTGGGCGATGACGATAAGTGCACCCGTCTTGGCTCTTCCCATCTCAAAAGATCCGCGTGCTATCTCGTTGATCGTCTCATCGGAGAACTTTTCTCCGACTATTCTCGAATCAAACTGGAATATGGATGAGAGGACCTTACGCCGGCCGAGCTGCTCCAAAGCTTTCCTTAGTTCCGGCTGGAACACGACAACCATTGCCGTTACGGCTACTCCGAATACGTTCTTTGCGATCCACAAAATGGTCGTCATCGAGAACATGGCTGCAACCATAACGAACAGAAGTATGAACAGAATACCCTTAAGAAGTGACCATGCCTTTGATTCCTTGATCCATGCAAGTACCCTGTACAAAAGCACAGAGATTATAAGGACCTCAACAATGTCGGTCCATTTGATCGAAGGGATCGAAAGCCATGTTACATAACGCTCTATAAATGAGGTTATGGATTCAATGATCTCAGACATTAATACTCATCCTCGTCGTCAAAATCCATCTGGTCTCGGGAGACGCGTGCGCGTCTTGTCCTCTGAACAGGTGCTTCGGGGACGATCTTGGGAACCGCCTTTACGTAGTAATAATAATCATCATCCTCGAACTGAACATATTCAGCGCGGGAATAATCGACATTGAAGATAAAGAACTGCAGTATCAGTACTATGACGGATGATATGAGAAGGCTGACCATCGCGCCTCCTATGCCCACTTCAGCGTCAAGCACCGCCGACGATACTATAAGCACCACAAAGCATATGATCATCCCGGCTCCGAGTGCTATCTGCCATGAGTAGTTGATCTTAAGGCGTCTGATCAGGTATACAACAATGATCGTTGCAGCAAATGTGACGATCATTGCGATCATAAGGTCATTCTTAAGAATTCCGTCTATCACTGTCTTGAAGCCGCCCATCATGCCTTCGACATCAAGTTCTCCGCTGCCTCCGCTTGAGAGGGTGTCCTCATTATCACTTACGAACTTGAGGATATAGTAAACGGCAGTCCCGCATCCGACCGATATGCATGAGATGGGATTACCCACGAATCCCATTGCCAGCGGCATCACATAAGGTATGTGCATCGCAAAGCACACCGGGGTCAGAAGTACCGCTATGGCATCATTCGGTGTAAACCTGAAATACAGCGCATACATTATCACGAAAATGAACAGGACAACCACCGCGCACTCAAGCGAGAGCGCATACATATGAGCCACTATCACAAGACCGGCCGCCAGTACGATGACATTTGTCGGAAGAAATGAGCATAAAAGCGACAGGATCAGTATGATAGCCGGATTCTTGAGCTTTGTCATGAAACCGACACTGCTTCCTATGAACAAAAGTGCAAACAGCATCGCCAGGAACTTGAGTACCGGCACTATATACGCTTCAAACCGCGTATAGAACCGCGTAAGCTGCTGTTTTGCTATCAGTAATGACTCCATTATCATTTCCTTCCTTTACGGCCTATGTTTATCATCTGCATCAGGGCACGCAACAGCTGGTTGTACTGTTTGACATGCCGTTTTGCCTTGTGATACCTGTAAGCGTACACAAAGTATGAGATGACGAGATAGATCGCCAATACAAGGCAGTATTTTGACAGAATGCCCTTGAGGAATTCCAGAATGTCCATTTTGTAGAAATCCTCGAGGAAAGTCTCTATGTTATATAAAACATACATAGCCACCGCCAGGGCAAACCCAACGGTGGCATAGATGGCTGATTTTAATAGCTGGAAGCTGATGTAGTCGCCTCTGAAGTATCCGGAAATAGCAATATCCTTCTTCCCTTCGTGCTCTTCATATGCGGCCATGCGTGTCATCAGCCTGATTCTTTCTTCATCTAACATATTATGTGTTGAGGAATCTCATCTTGTTCTCGCGTGTCTGAGTCTTCACGGGTGCCGGTGCCTCGGGCTCGGGGCGCCTTCCTGCAGACTGAAGATCATTGATCATGGAAGCCTTACACTTCTCACAGAAACGTCCGGTAGATATCGGCGCTCCGCAGTTCTCACATGTGATACCTACATTGATACCGCCGGAGAACTCAAGTCTTTCTTCTCTTACCCACTGGCGTATCTGTCCTTCATCTATATCGCATTCCTTAACGACATCCGGGATAGTGGCTCCGCGGTTATCGAACAGGTACTTCTTAACTTCCTGGAACTTCTTCTCAAGTTCCTCCCTGCACTGTGGGCAGATGGACTGACCGCTTATATAGTTAAACAGTCTTCTGCATCTCTTACAATTCCTGACATCCATTACAGATTCCTCCTGAAAACCAAATAATAATGCGCTTTCAGTTTCCCCTCCCGATGCACAGCGAGACAAAGAAGACTCTTTTTATGCCTGCTCCCTTCAGGCAACTTGCCAAAGCATCAACCGTTGCGCCCGTGGTATATATATCATCCACGATTAAAACCGACTCTAATTTTACAACATTTTGGGTTACTTTAAAAGCCTTTTTAAGATTATTTTGACGCTCGGCGGGCCCGAGCATTTTCTGAGCATCAGTTGCAAAAGCCCTTGTCACAACATCATCTCTTACCGGTATGCCAAGTACCTTTGAGATCTCCACTGCGATCAGTTTTGCCTGGTTGTATCCTCTTTTTTTCAGCCTGCTCTTATGTACCGGGACCGGGATGATCGCTTCAACATTCCATCCTCTGATCGTATCGGCAAGCCTTCCCGTGATCACCCTTGCGTAGAAGGGGGCAAACTCCCTTTTCCCGTTGTACTTGAAACGGTAAATGCTCTTAGACATATACTCGTCGTATATAAGAGCCGCTCTGCCCTCGTCATAAGTGTGGCGAAGCCTTTCACAGTCTGCACAGTATCTTGCCCCGTCATCAACGGGCTTGCCGCACTTTTCGCAGACGGGGTCTTCGCAGTATGTCAGCAGATGTTCACATCCGGGGCAGACATCGCCCTTTCCGAACGGTACTATATCGTTACATATGGGGCATATCCGCGGAAACAGAGCATCCACCGCCGCATTTGCCATGCTTTTTAGGAACATGCTCAACCCCTTCCGTCGATAGCGGCCATCTCTTCTATCATCGTATCCAGTCCCGTATACCTTTTTACTTCCTCGGCATTGTCGACCATCTGGCGTACGGTATCCCGGGATCCGACAATGGTCACACACTTTCTGGCACGTGTTATCGCTGTATAGAGAATATTCCGGTTAAAGAGCTGTCTCGGCCCCGTAAGAAGCGGCAGTACTACGGCCGGATACTCGCTTCCCTGTGATTTGTGAACCGTCACGGCATATGAGAGCTCAAGTTCATCAAGATCGGAAAAAGAGTATCTGACCCTGTGATTTTCATCAAACACCACTTCGACGGTCTCGCTGTAGCAGTCTATCCTGTCGATGATGCCCATATCGCCGTTGAACACTCCAAGGCCTTTATCGGTAACGATACCGTACAGTCCGCACACTTCCCACTCGATACGGTAGTTGTTCTTTATCTGCATGACTTTATCCCCCTCACGAAAGATCACGCCGCCATGCTCAATCTCCTCTTTTGCGGATGACGGGGGGTTTAAGTACTTTTGCAGGAGCGGGTTGAGGCTTTCCACACCGAGCGGCCCCTTTCTCATCGGAGTCAGGACCTGTATGTCAAACGGCCTTGCTTGTACATATTTGGGCAGTTTTTCGCCGACAAGCACGACTATGCTCTTTTGTATCAGCAGAGTGTCATCTCTTTTGAGCATGAAGAAATCGCGGCTCTTATTATCGAGCGCGGGCATCTGTCCGGCATTGACCTTATGGGCATTTACCGTGATGTCACTGGCATCATCCTGTCTGAATATCTTATCAAGCCTTGTTGTCACAAAACATCCCGACATGATGATATCCTTAAGTACGCTTCCAGGCCCGACCGACGGAAGCTGATCGGTATCTCCCACCATAACAAGTCTCGTTCCGGGTATGATGGCACGAAGCAGCGCCGAAAACAGAGGCAGATCCACCATCGACATCTCATCTATTATCACGGTATCGACCTCAAGCGGGTTATCCTCATTGTACTCATACGACCATCCCCTGCCTTCGGGTCCGCCCGGAGTAAGTCCCAACAGACGCTGGATCGTGGAGCTCTCGTAGCCCGTAGCCTCCGTCATGCGCTTTGCGGCTCTTCCGGTCGGAGCGGCGAGAACTATCTCCTCGCCCTTTTGACGAAGATACTTGATCAGAACATTTATGATAGTGGTCTTGCCTGTTCCAGGGCCTCCCGTGATGACGCAAACGCCTCCGGACGCCGCGGAAACAAGAGCTTCCTTTTGCATGTCGTCAAGTCTGGAGCCGGGCTCCTCAAGCGCTTCCACGGCCTGCGCAATTCGCACCCTGTCGGCATCAAGTACTACATCCAGATCGAGGAGCATTCTGGCACATTGCATCTCCATACGGTAATATGCCGGCAGGTAAACACGCTCTTCCTCCCCTTCTATCCTTATAACGAGCTTTTTTTCGACACAGAGGTTCGAACATTCACTTTCCGCGTATTCTTCGTCAACCTCAAGGATCGAAGCCGCCCTGCTTATTAGCATGTCCTTCGGAAGATAAACGTGACCTTCCGAGACTGCCGATGACAGTACATAAGTTATCCCGCTTCGTATCCTGAATTCGCTCTCCTTGGAAAATCCCGCTGCCATGGCTATCTCGTCGGCCGTTTTGAATCCGACGCCCTCCATCTCGGCGGCCAGCCTGTATGGATCGCTTTCCATGACCGAGTAGATATCGTTTCCGTATTTCTTGTATATCCTGTTGGCCAGGGCATTTGAAATACCGAACCGTCCGAGGAATACCATCACCTTGCGAAGATCCTGCCTCTCGAGTACGTATGCGCCTATCTCCTGGGCTTTTCTAGCCGATATCCCTTTGATGACAGAGAGCATCTCCGGCTCTTCTTCCATTATCCTGAACGTATCGCTCCCGAACGCATCCACTATGCGCTTTGCAAGAGACGGACCGATACCCTTTACGGCGCCGGATGACAGGTATCTGAGTATATCCGCTTCATCCTTTGCAGCGCGTATCTCATATCGTGAAAACGAAAACTGTCGTCCGTACATCGGATGATTAACGTATTCACCCGACAGTTCAACACTCTCGCCTTCACTTACGGCATGCAAATCACCGACACAGACTGTTTCCTCTGTGTCGGTGGTAAGTGTAAATACCGTATAACCATTATCCCTGTTGGAAAAAATGATGTGTTCGATGTAGCCCGAGATTTTTTCCATTAAGACTTACTGCGATATGTTCCTTTTCATCTGCTCGTAGAGTTGCTGTGCCAGAGTATTGCTTCCGTTCCCGTTCTGTTCGACTATGTCCTTACTGTACTCGGCGATAAGATTCTCCTTGTAATAGTCGATCATTGTATGGTTCGGATCGGATTCATCGGAAGGAACCATGGCCTTTTGCATGTTCTTGAAAACCTGTTCGTAGAAGTATGCTTCAAACTGCTTGCAGGCGTCGAGAAGGTCATCGTCTGATTTTTCCCTGCTGTTGCCCTGAAGCGTCCTCTCAAGGTTGCTGGCCTTGGTTGCCGTTGATGTCAGATAATCACTGTATAAGCTGCCTATGTCCATAATCACCTCTTAAGTTCGTTTGCTACCTGAAGCATCGAATCAGATGTTGTTATGACCTTGGAATTAAGTTCGTATGCACGCTGTGCGATAATGAGGTTTACCATCTCGTCTGCGACCTGAACGTTTGACGACTCAAGGTATCCCTGTCTGATCTCGGACTTGGTAAGAGCCGCATTTGTCGCTTCGTTAAGAGCCGCTCCGGATGCCTCGGTCGGAATGTACATCGTTCCGCCGGTCTTGAACAGTCCGCTCGCGTTCTGGAACTGGAACATACCTATCTGCATTCCGGGTATCGGCTGCTGGTTATTGTTCGCATCCGGATAAGTCAGCTGTCCGTTCGCATCCACCTCGACCTTGCTCGAGATATAGTTTGCGGGGATCGTGATCGGCTGTCCCGTTGTATTAAGTACCGGATAACCGTCCGAAGATGTCAGCCACATCTGGTTTCCGGGTCCTATAGCAAAGTGAAAATCGCCGTTTCTGGTGTACATCGTCTGCCCGTTGTTGTTGAGTGCGAAGAAGCCTTCACCGCTTATCGCAAAACTTGTCGAACTCTCCGATGCCTGGAAAGCGCCCTGCGTAAACTCTGATGTTATCGCTGCGTTTCTGACACCGAGACCGACCTGGGCTCCGACCGGCTTCTGGATACCGTTCGCGGTTGTTGTTCTCGTCTGGATCTCCTGGTAGAGGAGGGACTTGAACTCATTCTGCTCTGTTTTGTATCCGACGGTATTAACGTTCGCCAAGTTATTGGCGATGGTATCTACATTAGTCTGCTGGGCCATCATTCCCGATGCGCCGCTCCAAAGTGCTCTGACCATTTACTCTCCTCCTTTATCAAACCTTACCAAGCTGGTTGACTGCCACATCAAGCGTCTCGTCATGTGCCTGTATCATCTTCTGGTTTGTCTCGTACGCTCTCTGGTAGTTGATCAGATTGACCATCTCCTTGACCGTCTGGACATTCGATGCTTCAAGCATTCCGTTATAAACTGTTGCAGTGGATTCTATCGGTGTAGCGCCCTCGACGACATCGTAATAGTTCTCACCGTACTTCTTCAGATAATTGTAATCCTCAAAGTCCTGAACCTGGATTGTCGCCACGGCGTTTCCGTTCTGGTAGATCGTCCCGTCAAGGCCCATGCTGGGTCTTACCAAGGGATCGAGGATGATGTGCTGGCCGGTCGTACTAAGAACATAGTCACCGTTCTTATTCACAAGTTCGCCTTTTGTGTTGACCACAAAATCTCCGGCTCTCGTATATTTGGTGGATACTTCCCCGGTCTTGCTCGTAAACTCTATGGCGAAGAATCCCTTGCCTGCAAGGCACATATCATAGTCATTCTCCGTCCGGACGAACGAGCCTTCCGAATAATCCGTATAGGTCTCACCTATCTTGACACCGAGGTTCATGGCACCGAGACGTCTTGCAGCAAACGGTTCGGATGTGTCCTTGATCTTGTATGCAAGTACATCATAAAACGCTTCGGAAGTGGATCCCTCGGCCTTAAATCCCGTCGTGGATGAGTTGGCCAGATTGTTCGCAAGCACATCAACCCTGCGCTGCTCGTTGATCATTCCGGTTGCTGAAGTATACAGTCCCTTTACCATAGATTTTCCCCACTAACGTGGGCCCCTCCTATCTTCAATTCACATTATCCGTGTAGCCCGCAAGGAACTCGACATACTTACCTGTTCCTATCGCAACGGCTGTCATCGGATCTTCCGCTGTCATGGTATTTATACCCGTTTTGTATGCTATAAGGTCTTCCAACCCCCTAAGAAGGCTTCCCCCGCCTGTAAGCACAATCCCTCTTGCCGCAATATCGGCTGCCAGTTCCGGTGGTGTTTTCTCAAGTACCGAGTGGATCGCTTCAACGACCTGTCCCGTCGTATCCCTGAGTGCTTCCTCCGTTTCCTCCGACGAAACCTTAACCGTCCTCGGAAGACCCGTTACGAGGTTTCTTCCGGTGACCTCAAGATATTCGATCTCGGGGCGCTTGAACGCCGTTCCTATCTTTATCTTGATGTCCTCTGCGGTATTGTCTCCGATCAAGAGGTTATGCTTTTTTCTCATGTATCTGACGATCGCTTCGTCAAAATCATCCCCGGCAACCTTTATCGAAGTTGATACAACAGCTCCTCCAAGCGAGATGACTGCTATATCCGTTGTACCGCCCCCGATATCGACGATCATGTTTCCGCAGGGTCTTCCGATATCTATTCCTGCTCCGATCGCCGCGGCTATCGGTTCTTCTATGATCTCAACATATCTGGCACCGGCCTGATATGTAGCATCCTCAACTGCCTTCTTCTCAACTTCCGTGACTCCCGAAGGGACACATACGCTGATCCTCGGTTTGCGGAAGTTCTTACGTCCCACGGCCTTCTGTATGAAATACTTGAGCATTTTCTCGGTTGTCGTGTAGTCCGAGATGACTCCCTGCCGAAGCGGCCTTATCGCCACTATGTTTCCGGGAGTACGCCCGAGCATCATCCTCGCTTCTTCCCCTATCGCCCTTATGGTGTTTGTGTCCGTATCAAGTGCGATAACGGAAGGCTCTTTGAGCACAACACCCCGACCTCTTACATATACGAGCACGCTCGCCGTGCCGAGATCGATTCCTATATCAGAATAAAGCATCTTTTTCCCCTTTCAATCTAAATATTAGACGCTCACAATTGCATATTCTGATATATTATAACTCAAAGCCGTCTCAAGTTCAATTCAGATTTGGCCGTATCCGGCGCAATAAATGCAAAAAATATGCAGCATAAACGCAGGATCGGATCCGTCCGTTTTATGCTGCATCCTTGCATGTCAATATATATATCGGACAGATCTTTGAAATCTTAACCCCTGAAGCAATGAAACAGTGGGGACCTTCGAAAGTAATACTAAATTCCACTTATTCTTTTCTGAAAAAGAATTCAGTCTTACGGAAATTCCATTTCATCCTATAATACTTCCTGATACTCCTTGTTCCTGGAAAGGAGACCTTATGTCCAGTTTGATTCCAGGTAA
>JAFRIL010000151.1 GCA_017432845.1 Lachnospiraceae bacterium
CAAACAGAAGCTGCCTGACATAACCCTGTCTCCTGGCAACCTCGTTTTCGCTTTTGACCCTTCCTATCAGTTCATTATAATCGGATCTGATATCACGCATAAGGCTGCAGCCGCAGCTTTCGTTAAATGCGATGGATCCTTCAACGAAGCGTGTGTCAAATTCAGTCTCATTGTTCATGGCTTCTATGAGAGCATCCATGGATTCATAGCCGAGAGACTTCCAGTTTCTGTTGATGCTCGTGATCGAAGGCGAATATGTCTGGCCCTCGATGATATTGTCGAATCCCGTGACTTTCATATAGTCCGGTATCATCATGCCGTCCTTTACGGCAGCTTCCACATAACCGAGCGCCATAAAATCATTTGCGCATATTACGGCATCAGCCATGTTGACCCCGAGCTCCTTCCACTCGTTGTAGGCGTCAATGCCGTTGTTTCTTCTGTATCTCTTGTGCAGAACTCTTTTGTTCTGAATCCTCAGGCCATGATCTTTAAGGCAGTCACAAAATGCCGAAAACCTTTCCATGTTCTCTTTATGGTCCTCGGGACCGCCGAGATAGTTCAGGTTTCTGCAGTCATGTATAGTGATCATGTGGTCCACCAGCTGATACATGGAGCGGTAGTTATCGAGTCCGCAGAATATCGCATTTTCCGCATGAGTATCGATTCCGACTATCGGCTTATTGTATTCATGGAATCTTTCGGTGATCGAACTGATATAGTCGACGGCTGCCACTGTGGGAAGCGCTAAGAGCAGTCCGTCAAAGTTTGACGGATCAGAAAGGGAATATATCTCCCTGGCTTTCCGGTAGAATTCATACTCCATATCATCATATGCGTTAAAGATATGCAGCTTTATATCATCGTCTCCGATCCTGTCGATGATCCCGGCTACGATGGCTTTACTGTAATCACTGTCCCATGTGCTTGTTAACATTAAAATGCGTTTTGTCATGTCAGGCCTTTATCTTCCGTATCATCTTCGGCACAGTCCGCTTCATTATATACATGATTCTTCCGGCGGATATGCCCGAAAAAATCAAGCAGGCTTTTCTTTTCCGGGAGGTCAACTTCATGAATGAGGTTCATCACATAGTCTCCGTCCCACAAAATCACGTTTAGCTTATTGGCAAATTCTGTAGCACTTTTGGAAAAATACTGATTGGTCATCACGGCAGCTACCATGCACCCATAGTAATCCCTGCCGGCATATGCCTCCTGGACAGCTTTGATACCGACCGTATCCGAATAGCATTTACACTGAATGGCATATGTTATCCCGTCTTTGTCCGCTATGATATCCACCCCGTAATCATGGCTGCCGGGTGTGGTCTCGACATTGTCAAATCCTTTTGCCTCAAGAAGACCTGCGCAGTATTCCTCGAATTCCTGACCTTCCATGTCCTCAAACATCTGGTCATCATCGTCTTTTCCGCGCTTTAAAAACCATATCCATACGGCCAGAAACACCAGGACTGTTATCCCTATTATGAGAATTACGATGGTTTTGAGGTCCAATTGATGCGGTCCTTTCCGGAAACATATCAAAAGCTGACAGGGGCTCTATCCAGGCACCCGTGCGGCACACAGGTGCATCTGCTTAGTGCTGCTTCATTCCTGACCTGACACGGTTCACAGCGACCTGTTGCGCAGGACCCGGATAAAGCTGTCCCGTCAACCGCGTTTAGTATACAAAATCGCTCAACCCTTGTCAATTCGGGCGTTCGACGATATCACACGTCCTTCTTGCCGCCGACATACTCTCCGCATATAAAATGCTTGACCGACATCACTACAAGTCCCACACCCGCAACAATGACCAGGCCTACGGCAGCCCACATCCAGGCAGTTATCTCACTGTCGGATGTAATGATCTGGTAAGCCAGATAGGTCACATATATGCCGACGATCGCTCTTATCGTCAGTACCGCCTGTGTCGGATAGTTGCTGTGATGCTCCTTTACGCTTTCTTCTTCTGAAACAGAGTCCTCTGCGATCTCTTCCGGTGTATTGTCAAGTTCTTCCATAAACCCTTCCTTTCGCCGTCACCATATAATAAACAATAATAACATGTTATAATAAGCTCTATCAAGACAATGAAACCGCACAGATCATTGCAGGGAGGATAATAATGGCGACTGAAAAAGAGATCGATGAAGTCATAAAGATGCTCGATGAAAAAACATCTGACGGAGTGAGCAGGATAGGTGTTCACAGGGTCGAGACCGAGCGGGAGGACTATGTCAGGGAAGTGCACCATCACGGAAGATGTGATATTGGAAGTCCGTTTGCAGACGGAAGTGTCGGAAATTTCTGCGATTGAAAATGCTTAACATACAGGGATTTTTAAAAACAACTCTTCTCGATTTTCCCGGACACGTGGCATCTACTGTCTTTTTGGGCGGCTGTAACATGCGCTGTCCTTTTTGTCATAACATGGATATCGTCGATTCCGCCGGTCCGGGTGTCTGTTCCGAAGAGGAGATCCTCTCGTTTCTTAAAAAGAGGGCGGGGATCATCGAAGGCGTCTGCATTACGGGCGGAGAGCCGACCATATACCCTGAACTCCCCGATCTTATTAGGCACATCAGATCCCTGGGCCTGCTGGTAAAACTTGATACGAACGGCACAAATCCCGGTGTCATACAAGCGCTCCTATCGGAAAGGCTTGTTGATTACATAGCCATGGATATAAAATCATCTCCGAAGAACTATCCTAAAGCCTGCGGAACAGAAGGCATAGATCTTTCGCATATAACGGAGAGCATCCGTATTCTGATAAACGGATCATGTGAATATGAATTCAGGACAACTGTGGTAGAAGAGCTGTTTGACGAAGAAGCGGTAAGAGATATCAAAGATCTTCTGAAAGGAGCAAAGCGCTATTTTCTGCAGGGATTCGTCGAATCCGAATTCGTTCCCGACAAATCCCTTCATGCGATAGACAAGGAAAAACTCCTGCGCTATAGGCAGGAGCTTCTAAAGACAATAGGATCTGTCGAACTTCGGGGGTATGACTAACCCTTCGTATATTTTAAATAGTTAACGACCATCAGTGCTATCTTTAATGTAAGCGCATCATCAAACACCCTGACATCAAGGCCGGTCGCTTTCTGTAGCTTTTCAATCCTGTAGATCAGCGTGTTGCGGTGAATGAACAGCTGCCGGCTCGTCTCGGAAACATTTAGGCTGTTGTCGAAAAACCTGTTGACCGTAGTAAGCACTTCATCATCTATCTCATCCGGAATATCGTCCCCGAATATTTCCTTTACGAACAGTCTGCACAGATCCACGGGAAGCTGATAGATCAGTCTTC
>JAFRIL010000152.1 GCA_017432845.1 Lachnospiraceae bacterium
ACGCTGCATGTAAACTTTGCCTTCCTGGCGGATCCTTACTTCCAGCCAGTTTGAAAGAGCATTAACTACAGATGCACCTACTCCGTGAAGACCGCCTGATACTTTGTATCCTCCACCGCCGAACTTTCCACCGGCATGAAGTATCGTAAATACGACTTCAACTGCAGGTATACCTGCTTTTTTGTTAATCCCTACCGGGATTCCGCGTCCGTCATCGATGACTGTTACGGAATTGTCGGGATTAAGTGTTACATCAATGGAGGAACAGTAACCGGCAAGCGCTTCATCAACAGAATTATCAACTATCTCGTAAACGAGATGGTGAAGTCCTCTTGCAGATGTACTTCCTATATACATTCCGGGACGCTTTCTGACTGCCTCAAGTCCTTCAAGTATCTGGATCTGATCAGCACCGTACTCACCGCTCACTTCGTATTCTTCATTGATATTGTTTATCTCTTCACTCATCATCAGTTCTCCCTTACTACTTTACCGCCGCTGACCTTAAATATCTTATTGACGGTCAGTCGTGAATTAATAAATTCGTCAAGACCCGTACATGTAACTATGGTCTGAATATCCCCGATACTGTTGAGCAGGTAATTCTGCCTGCTTGAATCTAGTTCCGATAAAACATCATCAAGGAGCAGGATAGGTTTTTGTCCAGTGATGTTCTCGACAAGCTTGATCTCTGAAAGCTTTAATGATAATGCTGCTGTTCTTTGCTGACCCTGGGACGCATATTTTTTTGAATCCATATCATTGATATAGAATATAAAATCATCCCTGTGAGGTCCTACAGAAGTCAGTTTATATTTGATATCTTTTTCACGGTTTCTCTTAAGCTTCTGTGAATACTCCATTATCTCTATATTAGGATCATATTTGATGAGAAGCTTTTCGTTATCGCCGGTAAGATTTTTATGAATGTCATATATTATCTCATTAAGCTGGTTCACAAACAGCGTACGTCTGTCGATTATCTTCGTGCCCAGCGATATGAGCTGTGAATCCCATACATCAAGAGTATCAGTCAGTTCCGGATGATAAGTTATATCTTTTAACAGACTGTTTCTCTGATTGACTATCTTGTTATAACTTGTGAGATTGTAAAGGTATACTTTATCAAGCTGGCACAGTTCTGAATCTATGAATCTTCTTCTGTCCGAAGGACCGTTTTTGATGATGGACAGATCCTCGGGTGAGAATAAAATCACATTTATGACACCCATAAGCTCTGCAGCTTTTTTAAGCTTTACACCGTTTATCGCGATACCTTTTGATTTGTCGGTGCGAAGATGTATATCTATCTGATAATCAACATCATTTTTTTCGAACAGGCATCTTATATGTCCTTCATATTCACCGAAACGTACTATTTCTTTATCACGACTGCCGCGGTGTGATTTTGTTGTACTGGAAAGATAGATCGATTCAAGAACATTAGTCTTTCCGACAGCATTATCTCCGTATAATATGTTTACGCCTTTATCAAAATCGATCTGAACTCTTTCATAATTTCTGTAATTATGCAATTCAAGTGATTTTACGTACATTTATTTTCCTCCGATGATATATTGCTTATCATCAAAATCTATGACATCACCTTTTATCAGCTTCCTGCCGCGCTCGGTACAAGTTTTGCCGTTAACTTTTACAAGTCCGTCGTTAATCACAAACTTGGCATCAACTCCTGATCCGACAGCACCGCATAGTTTCAATGCCTGACCGAGCTTTATAAATTCATCTCTTATTTCTATTTTGATCATGATCAGTTAAAGTTTACCGGCAGTATAAGGTAAAGATATGAACCTTCTTCATCTTTGATTATGCAGGGAGCTTTCGGATTGACCATGTAAAGTGATACGGTCTCGTCATCGATAACTCTTAATGCATCTATTATGAACTTAGGATTAAATCCTATCATTATATCCTTACCTGTCTTGACTATATCTACATCATCATTCATGCTGCCGATGGTGGATGTTATTGAAAACGTTGCAACATCATCTTTGATATTAAAGACTATCGGTTTCTTGTCACCCTCTTTTACCAGAAGTGTCGAACGGTTTATTACTTCAAGAAGTTCTTTTTTATTGATCTCGGTTTTTGTCTCATAATCATTTGATATCATCTGGTCGATCTTGAAATAATTACCTTCTATTATCCTTGATACAACCTTAACGGAATCATATTCGAAGATGATATGATTTTCACACAGGAATATTGATACATCTTTATCAACATCTCCGGGAAGGATCTTTAACAGTTCAAGAAGGGTTTTTCCGGGAACTATAACGGAATTATCCTCATATTCATTTTTAAGAACTATATTTCTTACTGATATCCTGTGACCGTCAAGAGATACAACTTTGAACTGATCTTTTTTTATCTCAAAGAGTTCACCGGTCATTATCTTATTTGTATCATTGTCTGAGATTGAAAAAATCGTTTGTCTTATTATCTCTTTAAGAGAAAACTGTGATATCTCTATCGGATCGGATGTATCAAGTTCAGGAAGCAGCACAAACTCTTCAGTTGATCTTCCGTTTATATCTATCTTTGATTTTCCGCATTCAATATGAACAATGTTATTATCATCGGAATCAATGATAAAATCATCACCGCTGTAACTTCTTATAAGATTGGATATTATCTTTGCTTCAACTGCTATTGTTCCGGCAACTTCAACTTCACCTTCTATATATGTCTCTATCCCAAGTTCCATATCATTTGCCGTAAGCTTAATACCGTTTTCATCAGCGGTAAAAAGAATACATTCAAGAATTGTCATTGATGTTTTTGAAGGAACTGCTTTGGAAACAGTATTGATACCTGCAAGTAACTGTGACTGTGAACATCTGATCCTCATTTTTTATTTCCTTTCCTTAGTGACAGAAGATATATATTTATATAATAATTCAGTATTATTAATAATATAGGGTGTGGATTTGTTAATAACTCCTGAAATGCCTTATTTTATTATCAAATAACACCTATTCATTCATGTTAATAACAATAAATAACATGTTTGTAACATGTAAGTTTTAAACATCAGTCTGATTTTATCTTATTGATGATCGTCTCTATTGTTCTCTTTACGTTCTCATCTTTTTCGATAAGCTGGACTATTGATTTTTCTCCGTGAATGATAGTTGAATGATCCCTTCCTCCAAGAAGAAAAGCTATTTCCTTATATGTTGCATTTGTCATGCTCCTGCACAGATACATTATCATCTGTCTTGGAATGACAAGCTCTTTGTTTCTCTTTCCGGATTTCATGTCTTCTGTTGTTATATTAAAATGATCACAGACTACATCCATGATGTTATTAGGAGTGATCCTTGAAGGAGAATTAGGAGATATTATATCTTTAAGAGCTTCTTTTGTAAGATCTATATCTATAGGTTTCTTTTCAAGATTTGCAAATGCAACTACCTTTTTAACAGATCCTTCAAGTTCTCTTATGTTTGATTTAACGTTATTTGCTATATATGAAAGAACTTCATCATCTATATTGTAATTAAAAGCTTCCGTTTTCTTTTGAAGTATAGCCATTCTTGTTTCAAAATCAGGAAACTGTATATCAACGGTAAGACCCCATGCAAATCTTGATGTGAATCTTTCCTCAAGTACATCCATATCCTTCGGAGGTTTATCGGATGTTATAACTATCTGTTTTTTCTGCTCATACAGATGATTGAATGTATGGAAGAATTCTTCCTGTGTGGATTGTTTTCCAATAATGAACTGGATATCATCTATCAGAAGAACATCTATGTTTCTGTATTTATTCCTGAATTCCTTGATCTTTTCAGGAGAATTGTTACCTGTCCTGATAGATTCGATAACTTCGTTTGTGAATTTCTCACTTGTAACATATAAAACATTGGCATTAGGATTCTGGTCAATGATGTAATGACCTATAGCATGCATAAGATGTGTTTTGCCGAGTCCGACACCGCCGTAAATAAACAATGGATTATATATCTCTCCGGGATTTTCGGATACGGCTATTGCACTTGCCTGGGCAAGCCTGTTATTGCTGCCTACGACAAATGTTTCAAATGTATAATTCTCATTCAGATTTGACTTTTCGTATTTTTTCTTCTTATTTATAATGTCCTGATCTGAAATGACAGGTGCAGTATCTCCTTTGGGAACGAACTCTATTTCATACTGGTCATCAAAACTCCTGTTTAATGTTTCGTTTATATATATCTTAAGAGGAGTATAGAATTTCTTCTTAATTATGACTATTGAAGGTCCCAGTTCCTTTGGTATTTCAATATAGACCGTATTGTCTTTTATCTCTTTAAGCTGAAGCGGTTTGATCCAGGTATTGTATGAAATATCCATTATCTCATACTCTATACGGATGAATTCCTTTATCTCATCCCACTTTTCCAGAAGTTCTTCCATTTACTTCTCCCTGCCTTTTTTCACACTTTAATAGTGTACTACAAAATAGGCTGTATTTCAAACATATTTAGCCTTTTTATCCACTAAATTTAGTATATGATAATTTTTTACCCTTTATATGCGATTTTTACAAATTTGGCGAAAATATAAAGTTTTTTATTAACACGAATCTACACGGTTATCCACAACATTTTTTAATATTATCCACTATTTGTCCACATTTTGTGGAAAATTATGTTTACCTTTGATTTTAAAATGCCCTGTTTTACAGTATTTCTGCTTGACAACGATTATCGCTTTTAATAGAATATGACTTGACGTTTTCCAAAAACATACTTTAATTATGTTGAAAAGGAGGTGTTTTGGATATGAAGATGACATTTCAGCCGAAGAAAAGACAGAGATCCAAGGTTCATGGCTTCAGAAGCAGAATGAGTACTCCCGGCGGAAGAAAAGTCTTACGCAGCAGAAGAGCAAAGGGAAGAAAAGTATTATCCGCATGATAAAGGCCACAGATAATGTGGTCTTTTTTCTAAGGATCAGCGTATGATTTTTACCGAAGGATTAAAAAGCAATTCGGATTTTACGAGAGTTTACAAAAAAGGCCGTTCAAAGGCCAATCGTTATCTTGTAGTGTATGTGCTGGAAAACGGAAGTGATTTAAACAGACTCGGAGTTTCAATAAGTAAAAAAGTAGGAAACTCTGTTTACAGGCACTATTTCAAAAGGTGTGTCAAAGAAAGTTACAGACTGCACGAAAAAATGTTCAATAGTGGTTTGGACATTGTAGTCTTGGCGCGAGTGGGCGCAAAGGGAATCAGATACAGAGATATAGAAAGTGCACTATTGCACTTGATGAGAATACATAAGGTTTGTTCAAATAATAAATGAAACGCTTTATTCTTTCAGGTATAAGGTTTTATCAGAGATATATTTCAGGTTTAAAAAAGACAAAGTGTCCTTATTTCCCATCCTGTTCCGTGTATGGTTATGAGGCCGTTGAAAAGTACGGTGCATTTAAAGGAAGTCTCCTTGCCATATGGCGGATCCTCCGTTGTAATCCCTTTTCAAAAGGCGGTTATGATCCTGTCCCCTGATCCCTGTTTAATCTATAGGAGGATTTATTTTGTACGGTGTGCTTTTAACACAGTATGACGGCAAGATTCTCGGACCTGTTGCAAAGGTACTGGGCTATATCCTTAACTGGGTGTTCATAGTACTTGAAAAGATAGGTATTCCGAATATAGCTCTTTCCATCATACTGTTTACTATTGTTATTTACCTTTTACTGACGCCTCTTACGATCAAGCAGCAGAAATTCTCAAAGCTTTCTGCCAAGATGAATCCGGAGATCCAGGCTATTCAGGCTAAGTATAAAGGAAAAAAAGATCAGGCATCCATGGCAGCGATGAACGAAGAGACTCAGGCCGTTTACAAGAAATACGGAGTGTCTCCTTCGGGAAGCTGTGTACAGCTCGTGATCCAGATGCCGATACTGTTCGCACTTTATCGTGTTATCTATAACGTTCCTGCTTATGTAGGTTCGGTAAAAGAGGCTTTTGTTCCTTTTGTAAATGAATTCATAACAAAAGCAAACGCACTCAGTTTTATCAGTAATAAAGACAACTTTGCCGTTGCGGCACAGCTTACCAAGCAGTTTGAAAATGAAGCATTCAAGCTTGGAGCCGACAATACTTATGTTGTTAATACATTCATTGATGTATTAAACAGGGCAACGACCGCGGAGTGGATGAACATCTCCGTAAAGTATCCAGAGATAGCGGATATATGTAATAAAACATATGAGACCGTTACAAGGTACAATAATTTCTTCGGTCTTAATATCGCAAACTCGCCGAAGTATTATGTTCTTGACTGGAAGAATTCGATCGGACTTGCGATCGGTGCTCTCCTGATCCCGATCTTATCGGCACTTACACAGTGGATAAATACAAAACTGATGCCTCAGGCACCGCAAAGTAATGATGATCAGGCCAGTGCGATGGCAGCATCGATGAAGTCCATGAACATCATGATGCCGATCATGTCTTTGGTGTTTGTGTTTTCGCTCCCCATCGGTATGGGAATCTACTGGATAGCCGGTGCCGTGATCAGAAGTGTTCAGCAGATATTCATCAATAAGCATATCGATAAGATGGATATCGATTCGATAGTTGCGAAGAATACCGAAAAGCTTGAAAAGCAGATAGAGAAAAAGAGCGGAGTTACCGGTGCTGCACTTAATTCCGCTGCTAGGATGTCAACAAGAACCATTTCCGAAAAGAGCAAAACCGGTATTTCGGATGCCGAAAGAGAAGAAGCAGTCAGAAAGTCTACCGAATATTATAACAAAGGTGTTAAGCCCGGAAGCCTTGCAGCTAAGGCAAATATGGTCAGACAGTATAACGAGAAGAACAATAAATAATGGAGGATAAAATGGAATACATTGAATTTACCGGCAAGACAGTTGATGATGCCATTACAGAAGCATGCCAGAAGTTTACGATCACAAGTGACCGTCTTGAATATGAAGTTGTTGAAAAAGGTACCGGCGGGATATTCGGATTTGCCGCAAAGCCTGCCATAATCAAGGCCAGGGTATTTGATCCCAATGCTCCCAAGGAGGAGAAGAAGGAAGAGCCGAAGGCAGAGAGCGAAAAGGTAGAGCAGACTTCATCCGAAGCTTCTGTTCCTGCTGCTGATCCGAAGGAATTCCTTGGAAAAGTATTTGATGCCATGAACATGAAAGTTGATATTTCGGTTGACAGTCATGACAATGAAATGGATATCAATCTATCCGGAGATGATATGGGTGTACTGATCGGAAAGCGCGGACAGACACTTGATTCCCTTCAGTATCTTACAAGCATAGTTGTTAACAAGGGTCGCAAGGAATACATCAGGGTAAAGGTTGATACGGAGAATTACCGTCTCCGCCGCAAGGAAACACTTGAAAATCTTGCCAAGAATCTTGCATATAAGGCAAAGAGAACCAAGAACCCCGTTTCTTTGGAGCCGATGAATCCTTATGAGAGAAGGATTATCCATTCCGCACTGCAGAATGACAAATATGTTACGACACATTCGGAAGGAGAAGATCCGTTCCGTAAGGTAATTATCACACCGGTAAAATAATATGAAAACAGATACTATAGCGGCGATCGCTACTGGTATGACCCCATCCGGTATCGGGATAATAAGGATCAGTGGAGAGGATGCATTTTCTATTGCATCCTCTGTTTTTCATAAAAAAAACAACCGGAAGATCACTGAGTTTGAGGATCACAGAGCATATTTCGGATATGTCAGTGATAACGGCACTGTTCTTGATGAAGTTATCCTTCTGATCTTTAAAGGTCCCAACAGTTTTACCGGTGAGGATACGGCAGAGATCCAGTGCCACGGCGGCATACTGATGATGAAAAGGATTCTTGAGGTGTGCATTAAATGCGGTGCCAGATGTGCAAAGCCCGGTGAATTCACTAAAAGAGCTTTCCTTAACGGCAAGATTGATCTTACCGAAGCCGAGGCGGTGATGGATGTGATATCATCCAAAAACGATATGGCTCTTAAGAATTCGGTAAAGCAGCTTCAGGGATCATTGTATGAAACCATTACCGGTGTAAGAAAAAAGATTCTGTATGAGACTGCATATATAGAGTCTGCACTGGATGATCCCGAAAATTATGATCTTGAGGGTTATCCTGAAAGACTGTCCGAAACACTTCTTGGCATTTTGTCCACTCTTGAGAAACTCTCAGACAGCTTTGATGACGGAAGGATCCTTTCCGAAGGCGTCAGGACTGTTATCATCGGAAAACCTAATGTCGGAAAATCATCCCTTTTAAATATCCTGTCCGGTTCCGAGAGGGCTATAGTTACGGAAGTTCCCGGTACAACGAGGGATACTATTGAAGAACTTATAAATGTCGGTGGTGTTCTTCTTAATGTTATCGACACCGCCGGGATCAGACAGTCAGATGATGTCGTTGAACAGATCGGTGTAAAAAAGGCTCTTGATATAGCTTCAGAGGCGGATCTTGTTATTATGGTTATCGATTCTTCTTCGGTTTTGACCGGAGAAGATGAAGAAATACTGCAGTTTATCAAGAACAATGACAGAAAATGTGTTATCCTTCTGAACAAGAGTGATCTTCCGACTGTAACAGGTCCCGATGAGATCGCATGCTATACTTCAAACAGAGTGATCACTATTTCCGCTGTTGATGAAAGCGGGATAGATGAACTTAAAGACTATATTATCGATGAGTATTCAAAAGGACTTATCAAATATAACGATGAGATATTCATTTCGAATGCCCGTCATAAGGAAGCACTTTCATCAGCGATCAGTTCGCTTTTGTGTGTGGCAAGATCTATCACGGAACATATGCCCGAGGATTTTTATTCCATAGATCTTACTGCTGCTTATGACCAACTCGGTCAAATCATCGGAGCTTCGGTTGATGATGATGTCGTAAATGAAGTATTTGAAAAGTTCTGCATGGGAAAATGAGAGATATTACTTTTTCTGAAAACGTAGATGTTGTTGTGGTTGGTGCCGGTCATGCAGGTTGTGAAGCGGCACTTGCATGTGCTCGCCTTGGTCTTAACACGGTCATATTTACGGTCAGCATCAACTCTGTTGCACTTATGCCGTGCAATCCCAATATCGGCGGCAGTTCCAAGGGTCATCTTGTAAGGGAGATAGATGCCCTTGGCGGACAGATGGGCAAGAACATAGATAAGACTTATATCCAGTCGCGAATGCTCAATGTCTCCAAAGGTCCGGCTGTTCACTCACTAAGAGCGCAGGCTGATAAAGCTTCATATTCTTCTTCCATGAGACAGGTGCTTGAAAATCAGGAGAACCTCTTTCTCAAACAGGGTGAGGTATGTGAGCTCATCGTTGAAGACGGTATTGTCAAGGGAGTCATGACATTTACCGGCGGAGCATATTATGCAAAAGCCGTTGTACTTTGCACCGGAACATATCTTAACGCAAGATGTCTTACCGGAGAAGCTATCACATATACCGGGCCGAACGGTCTTATGGCAGCTACACATCTGACAGCCAGTCTTAAGGAAAACGGTGTCGAGATGTTCCGTTTCAAGACAGGTACTCCGGCCAGGATAGACAGAAGGTCAATTGATTTTTCCAGGATGGAAGAACAAAAAGGAGATGAGAATGTTGTTCCGTTCTCATTTTCTACCGATCCTGAAACTCTTACCAGGGAGCAGGTAAGTTGCTATCTGACATATACAAACGAAGAAACTCATAAGATCATAAGGGAGAATCTTGACAGGTCTCCGATCTATGCAGGTGTTATCGAGGGTACAGGTCCGAGATATTGTCCGTCCATTGAAGATAAGGTTGTCAGATTCGCTGATAAAAAGAGGCATCAGTTATTCGTTGAGCCTGAAGGACTTAACACAAATGAAATGTATATTTCCGGTATGTCCTCTTCCCTTCCCGAAGATGTTCAAAGAAAAATGTATCGGACTGTTCCCGGACTTGAAAACTGCCGGATCATGAGAAGTGCGTATGCAATAGAATACGACTGTATCAATCCTATGCAGTTAAAACATTCCCTTGAATTTAAAAAGATAAAAGGACTGTTTGCGGCCGGGCAGTTTAACGGTAGTTCAGGTTATGAGGAAGCCGGTGCCCAGGGTATTATCGCCGGTATCAATGCAGCGATGTATTGTCTTGGTAAAGATCCTCTTATTATCGACAGATCTGAAGGTTACATAGGTGTTCTTATCGATGATCTTGTTACTAAAGAGACCAAAGAACCTTACCGGATGATGACAAGCCGTGCGGAATACAGACTGCTCCTTCGTCAGGACAATGCTGATCTTCGTCTTCGTAAAAAAGGTTATGAAGTCGGTCTTGTATCACGCGAGGATTATGATGCTCTTATCAGAAAAGAACACATGATAGCCGATGAGATCGAAAGACTTAAGACAACATATATCGGTAACAATTCAAAGGTTCAGAATTTCCTGAAAGAGATGGGTAGTTCCCCTCTTAAGTCCGGCAGTCCCCTGTCGGAACTCATTTGCAGACCGGAGCTGGATTATGAGCTTATCGCACCTATTGATGAGAGCAGGCCTGATCTTCCTGCCGATGTCAGGCAACAGGTAAATATCAATATCAAGTACGAGGGTTATATCCAAAGACAGGAGAGACAGGTTGCGGCCTTTAAGAAACTTGAGAATAAAAGGCTTTCAGACTCTATCGAATATTCATCGATCAAAGGACTAAGGCTTGAGGCAGCGCAAAAACTTGACATGTTTAAGCCCGTATCCATTGGGCAGGCATCGAGGATCTCCGGTGTCAGTCCTGCTGATATATCTGTATTACTTGTATACCTCGGATCCAAAGAATAGTTTTATGAATTCATTTGAAGAACGTTTATCATTCTGGAATATTGCTGTTGATCGGAAAGAACTCGATCTGTTTGAAAAGTATTATGATATCCTGATCGAATGGAATCATAAGTTCAATCTTACTGCTGTTACCGGCAGGGATGATGTATATGTTAAGCATTTTACCGACAGTATTGCACTTGCACATTACATGGATCTAAGCGGTAAGAAGATCCTTGATGTCGGAAGCGGTGCCGGTTTTCCGGGTATTCCTCTTGCGATTATACATGATGACTGTAATATTGTTCTTCTTGATTCGCTGAATAAGAGAGTCGGATTCCTTGATACAGTTATCTCATCTCTCGGATTGTCTAATGTCACAGCAGTCTGTGATCGCGCTGAAGAACTTGGTCATGATGATTATTTCAGGGAACAGTTTGATGTGGTTACATCCAGAGCTGTTGCCGGACTGAATATCCTGTCCGAGTATTGTCTTCCTTTTGTATGTGATGGAGGAATGTTTGTCTCATATAAAGGGTCATCTGTTGATGAAGAATTGTCTGCATCGGATAATGCGTTATCTGTCCTCGGAGGAACAATTGAGAGAGTTGAAAAGTATATTATTCCCTTTACAGATATTCCCCGTTCACTTATATTTATAAGAAAATCGTCTGCCACACCTGATAAGTATCCGAGGCATGCGGGCAGACCGCTTAAGAAACCTTTGTAAAGATCGTAGTCATTACCAGGAGATACGTACATGACGAGCAAAAATCTTATTGATGCATGTGATATACTCTTAAAACTTGAACAGGAGTTTGCATCTGAGGAAGCCAAGCTTTCCGATGTTTCTAATGAGCATGCGATGAAGATCGATGAACTCGATCAGCAGATCACAACATTTCGCCGGAATGAGGATGTGGACTTCAGGGTATTTTCTCCCAGGAATCTTTCGACTGTCACATCCGACAAGATCAAGTCTCTTGAAGAGGATAAGAAACAGTTAGAGCGTGAGAAGAAGGAAGCAGACAAACAGCTCAGATATTATTCCGGCAAGACGGAGATGATCAGTCGTGTTCTTGAATTACTTCGCTCCGGTCTGAAGGAAGAGTCGGATGAGGATTCTTCAACCGTCAGGAACAGTAAAAATCCGTTTTCATTTCTTGATGAGGATCAGGATTCGGTTGTTGAATTTGAGGATGAGACTGATGATATTGCCGCGTTGTTTGCTCCGGTAAGATCCGAGGAAGAGACTGTATCCGAGAAGGAATCATCCACAGAAAAAAGCGCTGACAGAAATGAAGTCAGCTTTGTTGAGTCTGTTGGTGTTCCTGTTGATGAAGTTGAAAGAGTCTGCCATAAGGTTGAATTCTGTGAGAAGATCATCAGTAATGATGGAATAAGAGCCAAGCTGGAGATTAAAAATATTGTCGCAGATCTTAAGGAATTGATCAGAGCATATTCTTCATAAAATGTTTCACGTGAAACATTTGTCACTCCATAACAGTGACCACTAGATGATGTTTCACGTGAAACATATAATGACCATATCTTGACTACCCGGTCGTGAAACAAAAAATTACACAAAAATGATCCCAAAATGATATGAATGTCTTAATTGAAAAAGGCCGGTCCATATGAGATAATTCTATTCGATATTTCAGAATAGGAAACAGGAGTAGTATATGGGAAAGATCATATCCATAGCAAATCAAAAAGGCGGAGTCGGTAAGACTACGACTGCGATCAATCTGTCAGCGGCACTTGCAAAAATAGGAAAAAAGGTTTTACTCATCGACTGTGACCCCCAGGGGAATGCAACAAGCGGATTCGGAATAGATAAGAACAACATCGAGAACACCGTATATCAGTTAATGCTCGGTGACTGTTCCGTGAAGGACTGCATCATAAAAGATGTCCGTTCCAACCTGTCGGTTATCCCGTCGAACGTCAATCTGGCCGGAGCCGATATCGAACTTATCGGAACCGAGAAAAAGGAATTTATCCTGAAGGAAGAGATCGACTGGGTGGCAAGTGATTTTGACTATATTCTGATCGACTGTCCTCCGTCACTTAATACGTTGACGGTCAATGCGATGGTCGCATCTTCAAATGTACTTGTTCCGATCCAGTGTGAGTATTATGCACTTGAAGGTATCAGCCAGCTGATATATACGATCAATCTTGTAAGAGAAAGACTCAATCCGACACTTAACATTGAGGGCGTAGTATTTACGATGTATGATTCAAGGACCAATCTGTCCCAGCAGGTTGTAAACAACGTTAAGGAAAATCTCCAGCAATATGTTTTTGATACGGTCATACCGAGAAACATCCGGCTGGCCGAGGCGCCGAGCTTCGGAGAACCTATCACGGAATATGATCCGAGATCCATCGGAGCAAAGAGTTATATAGATCTGGCAAAAGAGCTGATCAAAAAGAACGAGAAGTAAACAGATTAAGGAGAAGGATAATGGCAGCAAGAAAAGGACTTGGAAAAGGACTTGATACACTGATCCCCAAGGGAGTGATCGTAAATGACAAACCCTCATCTTCCGGAGATGTTAAGGCAGAAAAGCCTGATCAGTATGTAAAGATAACAAAGGTTGAACCCAACCGTAACCAGCCCCGTAAGAAATTTGATGAAGATGCTCTTATGGAGCTGTCCGATTCGATCAAGATACACGGTGTTCTATTCCCGATCCTGGTCGTTAACCGTGGAGACTACTATGAGATAGTTGCAGGCGAGAGAAGATGGCGTGCGGCCAAGATGGCGGGACTGAAGGAAGTGCCCGTGATCATCCGTGAGTATACGGACAAACAGATCGCTGAGATATCTCTTATCGAGAACATCCAGAGAACAGACCTTAACCCGATCGAAGAAGCGATGGCATATAAGAGTCTGATCGATGAATATAATTACAAACAGGATGAACTTGCCGAGAGGGTATCCAAGAGCAGAACGGCTATCACGAATTCGATGAGACTGTTAAAGCTGGCATCTCCTGTTCAGGACAT
Source organism: Lachnospiraceae bacterium (assembly GCA_017432845.1). Classification (GTDB taxonomy): domain Bacteria; phylum Bacillota; class Clostridia; order Lachnospirales; family Lachnospiraceae; genus UBA2868. The sequence continues at coordinate 13,813 of JAFRIL010000152.1, forward strand.
GGTTGTTGATGATATGATCACAGCCGGACACGCAAGAGCTCTTCTGTCCATAGAAAATCCCGATGAACAGTACGAACTTGCACAGCGTGTCATGGATGAAAAGTTGTCCGTAAGGGATATCGAGAAGATCGTCAAGACCAAGAACAAGCCGAAGATCGAAAAGAAGAAAAACGAGAAACAGGAAGCTATCTACCACGATATAGAAGAAAAACTCAAAGCAGCTATAGGCACAAAAGTCACAATCACTGCAAAAGGTGACAACATGGGAAAGCTTGAGATCGATTTTTATAATCAGGATGATCTTCAGAAGATCATGGATCTGTTACTCGGCTAAGGAAGGAAGGATACCAAATGGACAGTTCAATACTTGACAGCATAGGAATATCGGATCCCGGAGTACCCATCGTGGTGATGTTTGTACTTGTGATCATACTTCTTGTTCTGCTGATCTTTTTGCTGATCAGATACAATCAATTAAATGTCAGTTACCAGATGTTCATGAAGGGCAGAAAAGCAGAGAGTCTTGAAGAAGAGATAGGTGCACTGTTCGATGATATATCGACACTCAAGACTTCTACCGAGAAGAACAGAAAAGATATCAGAAAGATGATCGAAAATCTTCGCGAATGTTATCAGAGAGTCGGCATAGTCAAGTATGATGCATTTAAGGAGATGGGAGGAAAACTGTCATTTTCAGTTGCATTGCTTAACGATAATGAGACAGGGTTCATAATCAACTCGATCCATTCAAGCGAAGGATGTTACGTATATACAAAAGAGATCGTGAACGGAGAATGTGCGATCTCGCTTGGTGATGAGGAAAAGAAGGCACTCACTCTTGCTCTTTCCGCTGAACCGTATACTTATGATCTGTCATGAGGTGGCATGAAAACTATTCAGGTAAAAGAACTTACGGGTGGCGAATACCTTGCCAAACCCGTTCGTCTTAGCGACAATCAAACACTGTTTTATGAAGGAACCTGCCTTTATATGAAGCATATAGAGGCACTGGTAACTGCGGGCATAGAGGAAGTGACCATCTTCGAGCCGACAATGCTTTCTCCCAAAGAGAAGCAGGTCATAAGGGAGAAGATCAAGACTGACTGCTCATCAAAAATGCAGGATGTCATGGAACACTATGTAACTTATGACACCGGGATCGAGGAGATCGCCGAAACGGCTAACGAGATTATTGACGATATCTTTTCCCGGGATGAAGTCGTTGACAGGGTATATGATATAAGGGAGAGAAACAGTGACCTGTATGATCACAGCATCATGGTCGCTTCGCTTTCGATACTGACTGCACTTAAGATGAATCTTTCAAAATGGGAGGTTTATGATATCGGTGTCGGAAGCCTTCTTCACGACATGGGACTTCGATATCTGTCGGTTCCTTACATGAACGTGGACGTTGAAGAAGAGTTTGATCCTGAGTCTTTGTTTGAATACAGAAAGCATACTCTTTACGGGTTTTCTTCGGTTGAAAAGGAAACCTGGATGAGCAATGAATCCAAGAAGATCATTTTGTTCCATCATGAAAGACTGGACAGGAGCGGATTTCCGTTCAAGCATATAGTAATGCCCATGGGAGTCAGGATCGTGGCCATTGCGGATGCGTTTGATGACAGGCTGTGCGGTATAGGCGTCAAAAGGGAAAATGTACGCCAGGCTCTTGAGTATATCAGGAACGGCAGGGACAAACTGTTTGAAGGAAAGATCGCTGATTATTTCCTCGAGTTCATCGCGGCATATCC
>JAFRIL010000153.1 GCA_017432845.1 Lachnospiraceae bacterium
GGAATATAATGATATTCCGAAAAGCTTTCGGGGAATGCCGACCGTACTTCTGACGGCATGCCTTATGGCAATGGCGTTCTTCGGGTTCTCGCAGCTTAAGTGACAGTTTCTTTTCGAGAAAGGCAGATCTAATGGATTATCAGGGTATTATAACAGCAGTAGCCGTAGTAGCCGGATGCGGAGTTGTGATCAGCATCTTCCTCAGCATTTTTGCGGCCAGATTTGCTGTTCCCGTTAACAAGAAGGAAGAGGAGATAATATCTGTCCTTCCCGGGAATAATTGCGGCGGATGCGGATATCCGGGATGTTCCGGACTTGCTGCGGCGATAGTTGGGGGCACGGCGGAAGTTTCCGGCTGTCCCGTCGGAGGCAAGGATGTTGCAGATAAGATCGCAAAGATCATGGGTGTGGATCCGGGGCAATTTGTTCGCAAAGTAGCTTTTGTCAGATGCCACGGAACGTGTCAGATGGCAGGAGAATACTATAATTATACCGGCCCCAAAGACTGCAGGAGCGAGGCGATAGCCCCGGGCCGCGGAAGCAAGATGTGTGACAGCGGGTGTCTTGGGTTCGGATCATGCCAGAAGGTTTGTGACAATGATGCCATCACGATAGTCGACGGTATAGCTGTTGTGGATCCCGAAAAATGCGGTGCATGCGGCCAGTGTGTAAAGGCCTGCCCTATGGGGCTTATAGAGATAGTACCTTATGATGCAAACGTCAGAGTGGCTTGTTCTTCCAAGGATAAGGGAAACATTACTGCAAAGGCCTGTAAGGCAGGATGCGTGGGTTGCGGTATATGCGCCAAGACGTGCAGATTCGGTGCGATAACCGTCACGGATAATCTGGCCCATATCGATTATGACAAGTGTACAAGGTGCGGCGAGTGTGCCGAAAAGTGCCCGAAAAAGATCATCACTGTCTGATATATGCGTTTGCGCCTGATGTGGATAAGACCGATCCGTCGGATAGAATGAATATGGCTTCGGTATCTTTTGTCATTTCGATAAGATCCTTTGCCTTATCGCTTTTAAGAAGTATACAGACGGTCCCGAGACAGTCAGCGCTAAGCGCATCCTTTGTAATGACTGTTACAGACTCGATATCGGTATCTGCGGGATATCCGGTTGACGGATCGATTATATGGTGATAAAGCCTGCCGTCTTTTGTAAAACATCGCTCGTAGGTACCGCTTGTTGCGACCGCGCAGTCGGAGAGCATCAGAGGCAGCATGATATTGTTTTTGTCAAAAGGATCACGGATCCCGACGGTAAAGGGCGCATCTTTTGATTTTTCGCCCACTATGCGCATATCACCGCCAATATTGATGATAGCGCCTGTAATGTTGAAGTTTTTTATATGTTCGGCGATAAGGTCGGCTATAAATCCTTTTGCGGCTCCGCCCGGATCTATAGTGGCACCCTTTGACAGAGTAACCGTATTGTTTTTTGTATCAACGTAAACGTTTTTGTATCCGATAAGTCGACGGGCCTTGTCAATGTCGGACTCGTTGGGTATAACAGGGTTTTCATCATGAAAATCCCACAGATCGGATACCGGCTTTATCGTTATGTCGAACAGGCCGTCTGATATATCGCAGTAATACAGGCTGTCTTTAATAAGAAGTGCTGTATCATTATCAACGGTAACGGTTTTTCCGTTTGATGAATTAATGGCGGCAATATCGCTGCCATCATCGTTTTTGTTGAACAGCTTTTCATAGTGACTGCACAGACCGATACATTCATCCATCGCAGAAGACAGTGCATTTTCATCGGGTCCGTACAGATCGATGGTCACCGCTGTATCAAAGTACAGCGCTGTCCGGGTAAGATGCTCATTCTTTTGGCTGCATCCGGCCAGCAACGGTATAATAACTGCGGTAATGATAATGTATCTTACGGTTTTCATGTATATATTTCTATCATAACCTGGCCGTACGGTCAAAGTATTAAAAAAGGGAGATCATAATGGCACCGGATTATTACAATCGTGATCCAGAAGACAAGGGCTCATATCAGAAAACAGTTGCAATGTGTGTTGCTGCGGCATCACTTGTCATATTACTGTTCCTGGTCGTTCTTTATGTTAATTCCGATAAGACTGTCCCGAAGAAGCCCGTAGCCCAGACGGAAAGCGATGAAGAAAAAGAGGATGATTTTCTTAAGGACAGCCATAATATCACTTCAACGGAGCTTGAGTTCTGGGAGGATGCCCAGAAGGAGAAGAAGCTTACGCAAAAAGAAGAGGAAGGCGAGCTGACGCCTTACAAGAACTCCGACGATCCCGATAGCGATCCATCTTCGGATACTTCACTTAAAAAGAAAGATGAAAAGGATGAAGAGACGACGGATTCTTCAACCGAGCCAAAGGATAAAAAGAACAGGCGTGATGAAGATGAAGAAGGCGAAGGAAGCCTTAACGGGGACCGGGCAGATGACGCAAAGGATAAGGACGGTTATATCGCGGTAACAGATGATAAGGGTAAGAAGACCTATTATGAGATCATAAAATCACTTCCTCAGAATGACTATGACTTTGAGAATAACCTGATCAACGAAAACGGAATGCTTTCATACAGGGATAACAAGAGGGAAGCGATCAAGGGAGTGGATCTGTCAAAGTACAACGGAGCGGTTGACTTTGTCAAACTCAAAGATGCGGGTGTCGGTTTTGTGATGCTGCGTCTTGGCAGCCGCGGCTATGGAACCGGCAAGATCGACCTTGACGAGAAGTTTGTTGAGTATGCCCAGAACGCTAAGGTAGCCGGCATCCAGACGGGCGCTTATTTTTATTCGCAGGCTGTAAATGAAGCAGAGGCGATAGAAGAGGCAAACTATATCGTAGGAGCGGTTTCGGGTTTTAACGTTAAGTATCCGATAGCGATTGATATTGAAAAGGTAAGTGGGGATGAGGCACGTACAGACAAACTGACTAATAAGGAAAGGACAGCAGTCGTTAAGGCTTTCTGTGATACAGTCAAAGGATACGGATATAAACCGGTGATCTATGCAAGCAAGGAAATGCTGGTGTCTTCGCTTGAACTTGAGGAATTGTCCGATTATGATGTCTGGCTGGCGGATTATGATAACCCCACGGATTATCCTTACAGGTTTACAATGTGGCAGTACAGTAAGACCGGAAAGATTGATGGAATAACGGGTGATATCGATCTGGATCTGTGCTTTATTAACTACGAACAAAAATAACATGGTGATTTTTTATAAAAGGATCAAAAAAATAACCGGTATAATTGTATAAATTGTAGAAAAGTAATAACTTTATCACAAATCCGAGACTCTTGTGTTAAAATATTCCTTGCCGTGGAGGTTAAGGAATTTTTTATGTTCAGCTTTTTCAGACAACTGATCAGCGTATGCAGGCGTATAAGCCCGAGTACACACCTTCGTTGTTTAAGTGTATTGGGTGCCGCTGTAGTGCTTTGCGTAAGTTTTTTCGTTGAGCAAAGCGACAGACAGCTGATAGCCGATGATGATGAATCATTGCGTGCGCAGATAATAATAGAATACAGTTCCGTGCTCGGAAGCCTGTCCGGTCTCGATGGTCTTGAACACAGGGTAGTTGAGGAAATAGCAGATGTGATCCCTGCCGATATCGAAGAAGCCGATGAGGCTCTGGATGTAAGCGCTTCTGATGATCAGGACGATCTTATCGCTGATATCCTTGCGTATGATGAGGCGGAATACGAGCCTGAAGAAGATTTTACCGTAGACCTTACCAGAGTATATTCACCCGATGCGGTTGATGCTCTCGAGCGTCTTGTTCAGTGCGAAGCTGCCACAGAAGATTACAGGGGCAGGGTATTGGTTGCCGATGTTGTATTGAACAGGGTTGACAGCGGTATATGGGGTGATGACATCATGTCCGTCATTGAATCTCCGGGACAGTTTATTCCCGTGATGAACGGGGCATATAAGAATGCCGAGGTCGATCATATGACAAAGGAAGCGGTTCTGTCTGCTCTTGCAAGTACAGAAGGTTCAGAGGGAGCGATCTATTTCCAGAAGTCAAAAGATACGTCATGGGGCGATAAGAAGTTTTTGTTCAGACACGGTTCACACTCATTCTACAAATGATCCGGATGTATTTCATGATAAAAACAAAGCAGCGGTAGCTACCGCTGCTTTTTATATTTCCCGTAAATGAAATAACGATTTATATTATGTGAAATCCCTGAATATCCTGTCTGATATCGGAACTTTTATATACATGAGAGCATATTCCTTTGCGGACATCGTCTCTATATAATTCTGGCGGAAATTCTTCTCGGGTCGGGCTTTTTTGATGATATCAGCTGCTTTGTTATATGCAATGGCAGCTTCGATATCGGTATCATATGTTCCTATCGTATACAGGCCGTTTACAAGGATCCTTGCACAATACTTTGTATATACGCTTCGCTTTACGGCATATACACCTGTATAACGGTTAATTATCTCGATATTGTCATATCGCATATCATATCTGTCACCGTTTATGAACCTGTAGTCACGGTTAAGAACTGCGTGTGGCTTAATCCCGTATCTGCTGTAAAGGTTCACCTGCATTCCGTAGTCGGCAACCCACAGATGTCCGTTTCGCCGGCTGATCTTGTGAGATGCAAAATAGAACAGATCGTCTATATCGAATTTGAAAATGATCGAAGGGGTAAGATAGTAGGAAAAATAGGTCTTCTCAAGATATATGGGATTTTTGATATATACTTTGTTATCCCTGAAATTGATGAGCGTTACAAACTTGTCAAAATCAAGAGGAGTATCGGTTCTGTACGCGTCTATAGTGATATCATCGTTTCCGATGATGTCCTTTGCCACCTTGTATGCGGCGTGTGCACGCTCCTCGGTATCATAGCTTCCCAAACTTATATGTTTGTTCCTGTAGGTCACGGAACTTCTGTAATAGACTTTTCCGTTCTTCTGTGTGGCTTTAAACGCTCCGGCAAGTGCCATTTTTAACCTTCCTTTCCTTGATAAACCCCTTTACAACCTGTATATCAGTGTAATAAATTTTGCGTTGACAGTCAACATTATATAGTGTTAAATTATTTATGCAAATACAATATATAGATTTTTTGCTTTTTTTTATGCATATCGTGGAGGAAGTTATGTCTGAATTACCGGATCTTAAGGAAAATAATACCGAGGAGGCTGTCAATTATTCGGCACTTTACAAGCCGGACCGGCCGGTCAAGATGATCAAGAAGGACGGAACACACGAAGAATTTAATGTCCAGAAGGTTGTTGATGCTGTCGGAAAGAGCGCATATCGTGCCCTTACCAAGTTTTCCGAAGAAGAGAAGAAGTTCATATGCCAGAAGGTTGTTGACAGGGTAAATGAACTTGATGTCGATGAGATCCCCATACCCATAATGCATAATATAGTTGAATCCGCTCTTGAAGAGGTTAAGCCGATAGTTGCCAAGAGTTACAGGGATTACCGTAACTACAAGCAGGATTTTGTCCGCATGCTCGATGACGTCTATATGAAGAGCCAGTCGATCATGTATGTCGGCGACAAGGAGAACGCCAACACCGATTCCGCGCTCGTATCTACAAAGAGAAGTCTGATCTTTAACCAGTTCAACAAGGAACTGTACCAGAAGTTCTTCCTTACTACGGAAGAGATACAGGCATGCCGCGACGGCTATATATATATCCATGACATGTCCGCAAGACGTGACACGATGAACTGCTGCCTTTTTGATGTCGAAAATGTACTAAAGGGCGGCTTTGAGATGGGTAACATCTGGTACAACGAACCCAAGACATTGGATGTGGCATTTGATGTTATCGGAGATATCGTGTTATCGGCTGCCAGCCAGCAGTACGGCGGATTTACGGTGCCTTCGGTAGATCTTATCCTCGAACCGTATGCCGAAAAGAGTTACAAGAAATATATAGATAAGTACGTTGCACTCGGAATTGATGAGAAAAAGGCCGAAGAAGAGGCCGAGAAGGATGTGGCACGTGATTTTGAACAGGGGTTCCAGGGATGGGAGTACAAGTTCAATACAGTAGCTTCATCCCGGGGTGATTATCCCTTCATTACCGTTACGGCAGGCACAGGTACCGGAAGATTTGCCAAGATGGCAACCATCACTATGCTTGACGTCAGAAGGAAGGGTCAGGGCAAGAAAGAGTGCAAGAAGCCTGTTCTGTTCCCGAAGATCGTTTTCTTATATGATGAGAACCTTCACGGCCCGGGCAAGGAACTTGAGGATGTATTTGAAGCCGGCGTAAGGTGCTCGAGCAAGACTATGTATCCCGACTGGCTCTCGCTTACGGGTAAGGGTTATATCGCTTCCATGTATAAGCGCTACGGTAAGATCATTTCCCCCATGGGTTGCAGGGCGTTTTTGTCACCGTGGTATGAAAGGGGAGGTATGCATCCCGCGGATGACGAAGATGTCCCTGTGTTTGTGGGGCGTTTCAATATAGGTGCCGTATCTCTTAATCTGCCTATGATACTGGCCAAGTCCAGACAGGAATCCAAGGATTTTTACCAGGTATTGGATTATTATCTGAATCTTATAAGGCAGCTTCATATAAGGACATATGCATATCTTGGTGAGATGAGGGCATCGACGAATCCGCTCGCATACTGCGAAGGAGGCTTTTATCAGGGGCATCTAAAGCTTACGGACAAGATCAAGCCGCTTCTTAAATATGCAACGGCATCGTTCGGGATCACCGCTCTTAATGAACTTCAGGAACTCTATAACGGAAAATCACTTGTTGAGGACGGACAGTTTGCTCTGGAAGTTCTTGAGTATATAAACACCAAGATCACGGAGTTCAAGGAAGAAGATCACAACCTCTATGCGATCTACGGTACTCCCGCCGAGAATCTGTGCGGCCTTCAGGTCAAGCAGTTCAGGAAGAAGTACGGAATAGTAGAGAACGTCTCCGACAGGGAATACGTCTCAAACAGTTTCCACTGCCATGTATCTGAAGATATCACGCCTATCGAGAAACAGGATCTCGAATACAGGTTCTGGGAACTGTCAAACGGAGGCAAGATACAGTATGTACGCTATCCTATAGATTATAATCTCGGCGCGATCAGGACTCTTATCAACCGTGCTATGGATATGGGACTGTATGAAGGAGTGAACATGTCCCTGGCATACTGTGATGACTGCGGACATCAGGAACTGGAGATGGATGTATGTCCGAAGTGCGGCAGCCGCAATCTCACCAAGATCGACAGGATGAACGGCTATCTGTCCTATTCGAGGGTTCACGGCGATACAAGGCTTAATGATGCCAAGATGGCAGAGATAGCTGAAAGGAAAAGCATGTAATGAGATACCATA
>JAFRIL010000154.1 GCA_017432845.1 Lachnospiraceae bacterium
GCCATGGCGGCAGCCCAGAAGCTGTTCGAGAAGATGTACGAGCAGTCACAGGGCGCAGCAGGCACAGCAGGCCCGGATATGAGCCAGTTCACAGGCGGAGCAGGCCCTGACATGGGCGGAGCACAGTCTTCGGACGGACCTGCGCCGGATGATGTTGTAGACGGAGATTTTAAGGAAGTTTGATAAGGGATCATGGCAGAGAGTAAAAGAGATTACTACGAGGTCCTTGGCGTACCCAAGAACGCCGATGACAGCGCGATAAAAAGTGCATACAGAAAACTTGCCAAGAAATACCATCCCGATATGAATCCCGGCGATAAAGACGCGGAGGCCAAATTCAAAGAGGCCTCCGAGGCTTATGCCGTTTTGTCGGATCCTGACAAGAGACGTTCTTACGACCAGTTCGGACATGCGGCATTTGAGCAGGGCGGACCCGGAGGATACGGCGGATTCGACTTTTCTTCGATGGATTTCGGAGATATATTCGGAGACATATTCGGAGATCTGTTCGGCGGCGGAAGGTCGCGTGGCAGCAGGAGCTATAACGGCCCCATGAAGGGACAGAATCTTCGAGCGAGTGTCAGGATAACGTTTGAAGAAGCGGTGTTCGGATGCGAGAAGGAGATCGAGCCTCTTCAGAAGGATGAGTGTAAGACCTGTCACGGAACGGGAGCCAAGCCCGGATCGAGTCCCGTAACATGTACAAAATGCGGCGGAAAGGGCCAGGTTGTATTTACATCCCAGTCGCTGTTCGGTACGGTACGTAACGTCCAGACGTGTCCCGATTGTAACGGGACCGGCAAGATGATAAAGGATAAATGCCCCGACTGTAAGGGACTCGGGTATATAAGCTCGAGGAAGAAACTGTCGGTATCGATCCCTGCCGGTATAGACAACGGCCAGGCGGTAAGGCTTCGCGACAAGGGTGAGCCGGGTGTTAACGGCGGTCCGAGAGGGGATCTTCTCGTTGAGGTGGTTGTCGCACCCCATCCGATATTCCAGAGACAGGATATGGACATATATTCAACCGCTCCGGTATCGTTTGCGGTCGCAGCCCTCGGCGGTGACATACTTATAGATACGGTTGACGGCAAGGTCGCATATACGGTCAAGCCCGGCACCCAGACCGACACGAAGGTAAGGCTTAAGGGCAAGGGTGTTCCGTCACTCCGTTCACAGAACGTGCGTGGTGACCACTATGTCACACTCGTTGTCCAGACTCCGACGAAGCTGTCGGCCGATGCCAAAAAGCTTCTTAAGGAATTTGATGAGAAGACGGATGATTCGCTTACTGCGGTGGACAGATACAAATCATCAAAGGCAGGGGATCCGGGAAGCGAAAAGAAAAAGCACGGATTCAAGAAATAAGCATAGAATCACCTTAAGAGCGCCTCTTTTAGGCGCTCTTGAATTATGCAAAAAAGTAACGTATAATGTCACATGTTCTGTTGATTTTTATCGGATCATGACATGAAAGACAAGATAATCGAGATAGTTAAGAATAATAAGAAAACCGTGATAGCAGCAGCTGTCATCATCGCGGTCATCATAGCCGGTTCCGTGTTTGCGGCGGTAAGTTATAACACATACACTCCCGTACCGGATGTGCCCAAACCCACGGAAAGCGTAGCGGATAAGCCCACGAAGGCTCCGGAGAAGGAGATAGAAGAAGATGCTGCACCGGAGGAAGACCCCAACGCTCTTCCGGAAGGACAGATGAGATCGTTCCTGTCGGGACTTCCCGTGGATGAGAAGATCGGAAACCGCCGGCCCGTGGCGATAATGCTCAACAACTTAAAGCCTGCCCAGCCGATGAGCGGTGTAAGCTATGCTGATGTTGTATATGAGTATGTTGTGGAAGGCGGCATCACACGTCTGATGGGTGTCTTCGAGAACTACGATTCGCTTGAGAAGATCGGTTCGGTCAGAAGCTGCCGAGAGTATTTTGTTTATACGGCACTTGAGTTCGATGCTATTTACATGCATTTTGGCCAGGCTTCATATGCGGTCGAACTCCTGGACCGTGACTATGTTGATAATATAAACGGACTCGGTCCTGCGGGTGATGTGTCATATTACAGGACAACGGACCGTCAGGCTCCCCATAATGTATATACGAGCAAGGCAGGTATCGATGCAGGTATCGACATGCTCGGATACAGAAGGGATCATTACGAAGGCTACAAGGGAAAGTTCAAGTTCTGCGACCTTGACAAGGAGGTAACGAACGAGGGCGGCTATTCGGCAAAGCACATTGAGCCCAAGTACAAGATCAACAAGCCCTGGTTTGACTACAATGAGAAGACGGGTAAATACGACAGGTTCCAGTATGACGGACCTCAGATAGACGATCTTACAGGCGAGCAGATCTCATATGATAACGTGATACTGCAGTACAACTTCTGGGCACAGCTTGATGACAAGGATTATCTGGCGTTCGACTGCCACAGGGGAGGTGCCATACAGTACTGTACAAAGGGTAAATGCATCCCCGGAACATGGAAGAGGGATATTAACGAAGACAATTA
>JAFRIL010000155.1 GCA_017432845.1 Lachnospiraceae bacterium
AGATCGACGAACTCGACCGTCATGAGGCTTCCGGCGGAATCTTCGGGATAACGCAGAAGATGGTTGATATCCCTTCGCGCCTCGGGGTCCGCATTCGCCAGTAGTTTTTTTACCAGTCCTGCCGGCATCTCCTCCATAAGATCGGCAGCATCATCAGCCATCAGGTTATTTATGATGTTTGCCGCCTCCCGGTCGGTAAGTGTCGTTATAATCTCCTGCTCGATCTCAACGGGCAGGAATGAAAATACATCCGCTGCGATCGACTTTGGCAGTATACGGAATACCTTGATCTGCTCCTCGTGAGGCAGTTCCTCCAGAAATGCAGCGATATCCGCTTCATTCCAGTCAACCAGGATCTGTCGGAGACGGGTATACTGTTTTTCTTCCACGAGCTTAAGTATCTCTTCCATATTCATCTTCTCGTCCATACCCTTATCTCCTTTCGGTGCATGATCATTCGATCAGGTTGCCGCGCCCGTCAAGCGCATATGTAATACTTTCGGGTGGCAGGATCGTTGCCCTTCCGGATGTCTGGTCCGTGATATCGCCGGCAAGTGCCGCCGCATCATCGGCCACAAACGTCAGCGTGACTATTTCGCCGTAATCCGTCTGAATGATGTGGTATCTTTTTTTGTCTGCCACACTCCTTATCCTGTCATGATCGTTATAATCGCAAACGACCTTTGTAAGAAATCCCTGTTTTTTCTTTATAAGTGTACAGTTATCGATCCCGGCTCTTACAGCTGCCTGGTATGCTCTGACCAATCCTCCGGTACCAAGGAGCGTTCCTCCGAAGTACCTTGTAACAACAACACACGCGTTAGTTATGTGCTCTTTGACAAGCATATCAAGCATCGGCCGTCCTGCGGTTCCGGAAGGTTCTCCGTCGTCGGAACATCTCGTCTTCTCACCGGCCGGTCCGATCACAAATGCACTGCAGTTATGTCTGGCATCCCAGTACTTTTTTTTAACGGAAGTAATAAAAGCAGCCGCCTCTTCCTCGGAAGAGACCGGCTCTATCGTTGCTATAAAGCGGGACTTTTTCTCTTCGATCTGCCCGGTCCCGCCGGTATAAAGCGTCAACCAGTCCGCCATATCACTGCGCGGGCGGTTGCGCTGCCGCCGCTGCTGCTGCCGCCGCCGCATTGTCCGCATTCATCGCATCAAGCATCGCCTGCTGCTGTGCCGCTGCTGCTGCCGCTGCTGCCGCAGGATCAAGTGCCGCGTTCGGATCAACCCCAAGTGCCGCCGCTGCCGGGTCCATTCCTGGTATAAGTCCCGCAGCCTGCGCCTGTATCAGGTTGTAATAATCCTGTGCCGCCACTCCGTTTATCGTACTGTGAGGGCAGAAGCCTTCAGCCGTCGGCACACCTTCATATGCATACGGGCACGTTGCGGTAGCTTTCTGACCGGTCATCGCACACACGAGTCCGGTATCGAACATATCTCCGTAGTGATTGGTGCACGGTTCCTTCGGTACCGTTCCTTCGGCAAAGTATTCGGTTATCGCGCTTCCGTCAGCACGGCATATATCTGTTGCAAGTCCACCCGTTCTCTTACATACGGTCGCCGTTGTAATGCCCTCGGGTTCGGTAAACGATCTGTACTCTTTGCCTTCATGGAGACGTCCCATGATCGCCTTCCACAGTATCTTGGCGGTATTGGTCTCACCGCTTCCGTTCATGTGAACGTTGTTGTCATAGCCCGACCATGCCACGCATGTATAGTACGGCGTATACCCGGAGAACCATACGTCAACGTTACTCGTCGTCGTACCGGTCTTACCTGCTATCGCCATGTTTCCGAAGTTGACCCTGGCACCGGTACCTTTCTTGACAACGTCCTCCATTGCGCTTGTCAGAAGGAATGCCGTGGTGGGCTTAAGTACCCGTCTTGTCTTCGGGACATTATCGATCAGTACATTTCCGTCATGATCGAGTATCTTTGTATAGAACATCGGCTTGATGTATTCCCCGCCGTTGGCTATCGTCGCAAATGCGGCACACATCTCGAGGTTAGTGATACCGTCGGTAAGGCCTCCGAGTGCAAGAGCCTGAGTGATATCGGAAGAAATGCTTCCGTCCCTTTCCGTCCTTCTGTCAACAAGCGTTGTGAATCCGAAGTTGAGAAGATAGTCAAATCCGAGCTGCGGTGTGATCTCCGTGATGGTCTTTACCGCAACGATGTTAAGCGACTGCTCTATACCATATCTGTACGTACATATTCCCTTGTATCCGCTGTACCAGTTCTTGACCGGTCTGCCGTTCGCATAACTGTAAGGTTCGTCGACCTGGGTTGAGGCAAGTGATTTTCCGCCCGCATCGAGGGCGGGAGCATATGCCGCAAGAACCTTGAAGCACGATCCGGGCTGGCGGCGCGTGTCCGTTGCACGGTTGAGCGTAAGGGATGCCTTTTTGGCTCCGCGCCCGCCGACAACAGCCTTTACTTCGCCCGTTGCCTGATCGATGATAGTTACGCTCGCCTGCGGCTGGGGAGTAAGCGATATCGACTCGGTCACAAATGTCATTCCCGGCTTTTCGGCCTCAACGTCTGCTTTGAACTCGTCTATCGCCTCCTGTGCTTCTTCTTCCGTATCAAATATACAGTTGAACTTCTTGCCCCTCTTATCCTTGAAATGCTGCTCGAAATACTGTGTTGAGTAATTGACGGCCTCATTGTCGGAATCTATGTAAGAAGCTTCGTACTTGAGGTAATACCTCGTCTTCGGAGGATAGTTCTCCTCGTTTGCAAACTCCTCGTCACACACCTTCTGTATGTCGGGATCCTGTGTCGTAAATATCGACAAGCCTCCGCTGTAAAGTGCGTTGTAAGCCTGGGTATCGGAATAGCCGAGGTTTTCCTGAAGGTCCTTTAACACCTGCTCGGTCAGCTCATCTACAAAATAGGTGTAGATGGTCCTCTTTTCGACCTTCTCGTTGACGACCTGGATCCTCGAATATACATCGTCGGCCATGGCCTCCGTAAACTGGGCATCGGTGATGTATCCCTGATCGCGCATCTTGGTAAGGACTTCCTCGCGGCGCTTTGCGTTATTGTCCGGATGCGATATGGGATTCCACTTGGAAGGGTTCTGCGTGATACATGCTATCACGGCGCTTTCCGAGATGTTAAGGTCGGATACGTTCTTTCCGAAATATCTCTGCGATGCAGCCTGTACTCCGAGAGTTCCCTGGCCGAGGTTGATCGTGTTGAGGTAGTTCTCGAGTATCTCATCCTTTGTCATCTGCTTCTCGAGCTGAACCGCGCAGTACTGCTCCTGGAACTTACGCTTGAACTTATCGATAATGCTGCTCTCTTCGGTCCACGATGTAAAGACGTTGTTCTTTAACAGCTGCTGCGTTATCGTTGACGCACCCTGATGAAGGTTTCCGCTAAGAGCCTTAACACCCGCACGCATGATACCTTTTATATCGATACCGTTGTGTGTGTAAAATCTCTCATCCTCTATCGCAACGAACGCATGCTGCATATCGAGCGGTATCTTGTCGAGCTTTACGTATACACGGTTGGAATTCTCGGCAATGAGCTTTGTGATCTGGTTGCCCTGATTATCGTATACAGTCGTCGAATAACCTGCGGGAGCAACATCCACATTGGAAATATCGGGAGCCGTATCAACAACACCCATAAACAGTCCTACGCCCGCACACAGTCCTGCGACGGCCGCAATAACGACGCCGAACGATGCGAGTGCAAACAGACTGACTCCGCAGAACTTACCGACCTTGGTGACCGGGGAGTTCATTGCCTTCTGTCTTTTTTTGATCCCTCTTCTTCCGTAATTCATCAATATATCCTCAAACTGCTATTGTAACAGACTACAGGGCTATACGCAATTCGTATGACCATCCGTCCTTTGTATCATATTTCTGATACTCGTCGATGATGTTTCCGAGAATGTTTGCCACATACACCTGTATGTCCACGGGCACTTCACCTTTCTTGGTCCCCGTAACAGTAAGCTTGTATTCACATTTTCTGCTGGTAACGTATCTGCTGTCTACGGTAAGCGTTGCCTTGCTGCATTTTCTGCCTTCCGTAAGTGCAAGAACCCACAGGGCAAAAGTAAGGTCAGCCATGGAAGCTCTCGGCACCTCGCCGATAAGGCAGCTTTTGACCTCTCCCACGGTAACGGCGGGATTAAACGATACCGCATCGGCCATATTGTCCGATATGATCCTTATCAGCTCCGAAACCTTGAAATACTCCGTTGTCTGAAGGCGGAGCATCTTGTCGCACGTTCTTTTGACAAAATCACTGTAGTACTTCTCCATGTTATTGCGCTTAATAAAGGCATCAAGCACACGGTTGAAGAAAGGCGCGATCTTGTTATAGCTGTACTGCTGCTTAATAAGCGACTGTTTAAGTTTTTCTATCGTCTCGGCAAACGAGCGCTCATCTTCTTTAAGGGCATTGATCCTTCGCACAAGATCCCTGTGGATGAATGCCTCATCGATCGATGCCTTGACACCTTCAACTATGTCCTCAATGTTCCACGGGGGCAGAAATACCTTTCTGACACACTCCTCATTGACGATGATCGGAACATACTTCGGATCCGTCAGATCCATGCACACGTCCAATATCATGTCAGGATATTCATTTGCGCATTTTTGGACAAAATCATGCACTCTCATATCCGGGATAAAGCCGTCGGAAAGCAAGAGATAGAACTCCCTCTCGCCAAGCAGTTCAAAGACCTCCGCGGCAGATGCGGCATGGATGAACTCAATGCCTTCATCGTTGAACCGCCCCTTCAGACTGTCTGCTATCCTCTCATTTGCCTGCAGATATAAAATGCTCTTGTCCATTTACCGCCCTCATACACATCAGGTTATTTGTGCACATACATTGTATATTTTACCACATATCGGACAATATAGACACTATATATTGAGACAGAGGGACGGTTCCTTTGTC
>JAFRIL010000156.1 GCA_017432845.1 Lachnospiraceae bacterium
CCATTCTATGCGGCAGGGCGGGAAACTTGACTGAAACGAGGAAATGTGTATGAAAGCAGCCGTTTTTTCCGATACCCACGGCAACACCGCCCGCATGGCCGCGAAGGTGGCTGTTGAGAAGAAGGACGAACTGTTAAAGGGAAAATCGCTGAAGGTTGCGGAGTACTCCAAGAGGATAGCGGCTCTTTTTGGCAAGAGCAGTAAGGAGTGCGAGGAAGTGTATTATGCGGCGCTTCTTCATGACGTAGGCCTTATCGGTATTCCCGACAGAGTCATAATGAACGATGCAGACCCCGAAGAGACCGATTATGAGATCATGCGCCAAAAACCTCTTATAGGAGAGGAGATACTGTCAAGTATCACGGAGTATCCTTATCTTAGCCAGGGCGCATGCTACAGTCATGAAAGATACAACGGAACGGGTTATCCCAAAGGCTTAAAGGGAGATGAGATACCGGAGATCGCAAGGATCATCGCCGTAGCCGATGCATACGTTTCAATGACAACAAAGAAAAGATATCGTGAGGCTTATCCGGAATTCATGGCAAGGGAAGCGCTTGTAAAAGGTTCCGGAGATGAGTTTGATCCGGAATTTGCGAAGATAATGATAAGCATCGTAGACTCCGATACAAACAGGAAAAATCAGAAGAAGGGGATTACTCTCGAGAAGGAGATCGTTTGCAGGCAGTACCGGGAGAGGGTTTCGACGGGTATACCGATAGAGAACGGGGTCATAAGGATATCGTTTGACTGTGAGATGCCTCTTGATGTTGCACAGACTTTTTCCGCTCCGTCGGTAGTTCTGTTCGATTCGTTTGATGCAAGGACACATGATGACGAAAAGACGATAGAAAACTATCACTATCTTGAGTACGGTGAGATCTGGTTTGACAAGTACAATATCACAACGGGTGCCCGCAAGATCGAAGAAAAGCAGATAGTGGATGACCCGGTTCCGGGATCGGATATGCATAACCGTTATGAGATAACCGCATGCCGAGTTGATGATCACATCAGACTTGTCATGAGATCGGTAAACTACAGCAAGGAAGTGATCGTGGCTCTTGAGAGCGGCACTAATGCTGCATATATAGGGCTTACCGGGGAGAATTGCCGTCTGTTTGACATATCCGCCGAACCGACCGGTGAGATTGCCGGTGCCGATGATATTCCGAAGATAGTGGAGCCGGTAAACTTCCTCGATCACCTTGAATCGGATATTCCCAATGTCCAGATCGACAGGTGGCGTTGCGCATATACACAGGGGATACCGGTTACCGACAGGCTGAAGATCGACTTTCATACCATGAGCCTTCCGGGGGCGGAGCTTATCTGGCACTGTCCTTATATCGTGCTGTATTCTTCCGATGACGGAACGGTCGGTGGTGATAATTACAGGGAATACTCGATGATCAAGCTGAACGGTGAAAATGACGAGCTTGAGGAATATGCATCTAACAGGTTTGTTATGAAACGGCTGGATGATTTTGCCGGATGGGATACCTGGAGGCAGATGAACAAAAACGGTATGGACTGTGAGCTTATTGTAGAAAAGAAGGGAAATAAAGTACTGCAGAGAACCGTAAACTGCGGCATCAGTATCGAGAACACAACGACATTTTCCGGTGAAGTTCCGGAACTGTATATAGCTCTTACGGGTGATGAGGTAGCACTGACCGATATAAGGATCGGATACTGAGTTTTGCTTAATCAATCACGGTTATGACATCGTTTAGGACATAGCAAAACGTGGGATAAGACGTGTTTGCATTTTCTTTGTAACCCTTCTTCAGATCTATCGTATCTTGTGGATCGTCGGGATTGACCCCGGTATAGTTTCCTTTAAAAACAAAATCGGTATTGCCGGCTCTGAACTTGCCTATCGCAAGATCCATGGCCTGCTGTGTGCCGTACGGGGCTACAAGCTGGTTCAGATCATCCATTTCGACCCATCCTTTTTCGAATCCGGCAGATACATCGGTTCCGTGAATATGTCCGGTAACTGTTGACTCTATGTCTTTATTTAACATAACGGCTTCCACTGCTGCAAGTACATAAGGCTCCCAGCATATCCTTGAAGTCACGAGCAATGATCCCGGTGCCACTTCCGCCATGCTCTGGTTATACCCGACAAAGTAGACCGGCTTGTTCTCGGATGATTCTTCACAGGCTATAGCAGGACCTATCGTATCCGTGTGCTGTGAGATAACGATGCAGCCGTCATCGATGAGACCCCGGGCAGCACTCTTTTCCAGCGCATAGCTGCTCCATGTGTGGGTATATGTAACACGCATGACAGCCTGGGATACGACGGAACGTACACCCATAAGAAATGCAGTGTAGCCTGAGATGACTTCGGACGTGGGGAAAGCAGCCACAAAGCCAACGATAGCCTCATCCTCGGAAATGATCCCGTCGAGGATCATCTGTCTTATCTTCATGCCGGCAGCTATCCCGCTGACATATCTTCCCTGATATGCTTCACCCTTAAAAGTATGGTAATTGGCAGGAGTTGATACACCGCTCATATCCATGTAGGATGTCTGGCAGAACTGGATGTCGGGATAGTCTTTTGCCAGCTCGGGGACGAGCTGGCTGTAGCCGTTAAAGAAGATGATATCGCATCCTTTTTCGGCCAGTTCACTGACAGGTTCTTCCATCTCATCATCGAGAACGTTACTGCACGATACGATGTCAACGCGGTCGGAATACTTTTTTTCCACAGCATCCTTGGCGAGAGAGAAGTTGTATGTATAAGCTGTGCTTTCGTCGTTGTCATAAATGAATCCGACCGTCAGATGATCCCGCTGTCCGGAGACGTCCATAAGCCTGAAACTGCCAAGGAATACACCAAGTATCAGCAGACAGGCCAGTATGGTCAGTAAATATACCCGCTTCATTCGCCGCCTCCTTCTGCGTCAGCGCCATTGGCGTTTGCCTCATTGGCTTTTACCGCATCTTCTTTGATACGCTCTGCCTGTATCCGTTTATCTTCCTCTACACGCCTTGCCAGTTCATCGTGTGCATCTTTACCTGCCTGGATGATCTCTTCGTGTTTCTGGGCATAGATCTCATCAAGGTTGATAATGCCTTTATCCACAAGGCGGAAGAATGCATCGAGCACATTCGGATCGAACTGTGTTCCGCGTCCGTTCTTCATTTCGTTGATCACGTAATCGGTATCCATGTGATTACGGTATACACGGTTGGATGTCATGGCATCAAAAGCATCGGCTACACCGATGATGCGCCCGAACAGAGGGATCTCCTCACCCTTGAGCTGGTCGGGATAACCGCGCCCGTCATAGCGCTCATGATGATATCTCGTTC
>JAFRIL010000157.1 GCA_017432845.1 Lachnospiraceae bacterium
TCCTTAAGGCCGGGAACGATACGGTTTACAATCGCATCTGCCTGTTCCTTTGTCATCTTCTCCTTGACAACAAGTTTGTCATAACCCTTGATTATCTTGTCCTTGCCGCCTTCTGCCCATTCCTGCTTGATATCACACAGCATTACCTCATATCCGTCGATCTGCGCAAATGCCTTTGCGATACCCTGGCCCATTGTTCCGGCACCAATGATTCCTACCTTCATTTTGTTTCCTCCATTTTTCTATACTTAATTGATTGAGTGTCGCCCATAAGAATCGACTTCGTCGATGGGGCTCCACGTGCAGACAGGTTCTTCCCACTTTGTGGGCCCCTCCTATCTACATATTTTTGAAAGGTACGACTTTCAGTTTCTTTTCTTTGTCCTTCTCAAGGAAGTTGGCCATGGCCGCCTTCTGGTCCTCAGTCTCAAAACAACTTCCGAAGAGCTTTTCTTCTATTACAATGGCCTTATCCATATCTGTCTGAAGTCCGTCATTTATTGCCTTCTTGCAGGCCCTTACCGCGATAGGTGCGTTTGCTGCAATGCCGGCTGCCATCTTAAGTGCCTCGGGCATAAGCTCCTCTGCTGATACAACCTTGTTTACAAGACCGATCCTGTATGCCTCGTCCGCCTTGATGTTTCTTGCAGTGTATATGAGCTGCTTGGCCATTCCGGGGGAGACAAGTCTTGCAAGTCTCTGTGTTCCTCCGAATCCGGGTGTGATGCCAAGTCCTACCTCGGGTTGTCCGAATACCGCATTGTCCGAACAGATCCTTATGTCGCAGCTCATCGATATCTCGCATCCTCCGCCGAGTGCAAAACCGTTAACTGCGGCGATGACGGGGATCGGGAAAGTCTCTATCTTACGGAACAGGTCATTACCCTTCTTACCGAAAGCCTCGCCTTCCGACTTGGAGAGATTGCTCATCTCACCTATGTCGGCGCCTGCGACAAATGATTTTTCCCCTGCCCCTGTAAGTATCAGGCATCTGATCTCGCTTAGGTCAACGCCGTCAAATGCCTCTGACAGTTCGTCGAGAACCTGAGAGTTAAGAGCATTAAGCGCTTTCTCTCTGTTGATCGTGATTATTCCGACACGATCGTTTACTTCGTATGTTACAAACTCCATACCGTCACTCCTTTCAACAATCTTATTTCGTCAGAAAGCGTCAGCGCTTATAAAAGCGCTGACGCAACTGCATTACTTCTATTCCATTTCAACGATGGTAGCACATCCCATTCCACCGCCGATACAAAGTGTGGCAAGACCCTTCTTCGCACCCTTCTTCTTCATCTCGTGAAGGAGCGTTACGAATATACGTGCACCCGAAGCTCCTACGGGATGTCCGAGCGCTATCGCACCGCCGTTGGGGTTGAGCTGCTTCTTAACATCTATTCCGAGGTCTTTTCCTACTGCAACGGACTGTGCTGCAAAGGCTTCGTTTGCTTCGATGATATCAAAGTCCACGATCTTGTATCCTGCCTTGGCCATTGCCTTCTTTGTTGCGGCAACAGGTCCGATACCCATGATCGACGGATCCACGCCTGCAAGAGCTCCGGCAACAAATGTAGCCATAGGCTTAACACCAAGCTCTTTTGCCTTTTCTTCACTCATAACAACAACAGCTGCAGCACCATCGTTGATACCCGATGCATTACCTGCCGTAACGAATCCGTCGGGATTGATCGGGCGAAGCTTAGCAAGCGCCTCTATTGTCGATCCCTGTCTGGGACCCTCGTCGGTATCAAATATGACTGTCTCTTTCTTCTTCTTGACCTCTACGGGAACGATCTCGTCCTTGAAGGCTCCGTTTTCTATAGCTGCACATGCCTTCTGCTGGCTGGCAAGAGCAAACTCGTCAAGTTCTTCTCTTGTGAGCTTCCACTGTCTTGCGATATTATCAGCGGTCGTTATCATATGGTAATCATTGAAAGCATCCCAAAGAGCATCCTTGATCATAGTATCAACGAGAGCACCCTGGCTCTGGTCGGGACGGAGCATCCTGTATCCGTAGCGGCCGTTCGGGATAGCAAACGGTGCCATTGACATGTTCTCCATACCGCCGGCTACAACGACATCGGCATCTCCTGCCATTATCATCTGTGCAGCCTGGTTAACACAGTTAAGACCTGATCCGCAAACAACGTTGCTTGTTACAGCGGGAACTTCGATGGGAATACCTGCCTTGACAGATGACTGGCGGGCAACGTTCTGGCCCTGGCCTGCCTGGATAACGCATCCCATATAAACATGTTCTACATCTTCAGGCTTGATACCTGCCCTTTTTACGGCTTCCTTGATCACGATAGCGCCAAGATCCGCCACAGGAGTAGTGGAAAGTGATCCTCCCATTGTTCCGATGGCTGTACGACAAGCGCTTGCGATAACGACTTTCTTAGACATACTGATACCTCCGAAAAGATTGTTAATTATTTGTCAAATTGCGCAACTATAATTATATCAAATCGGAGGTATCATTTCAATCACAAGATATTGATATACTCTATTCTATTTTTCCATTGCCTTATACTTGGCGTAGCGCTCCTTCGCGTCCTTTGCACCCTGTGCGAACAGCTTCTTCGCGTTATCCGGGAATGTCTTTACAAGTGAAGAGTATCTTGTCTCTCCCATGAGGTATTCCTCGAAGTCAAGAGACGGCTCCTTGCAGTCGACAACAAGCGGATCGTCAAGTCTTGGATCATAGTGATACAGCGTCCAGTATCCGCTTTCAACCGCACGCTTCATCTCCTGCTGTGCCGATCCCATTCCGGCCTTGATGCCGTGTGTGATACACGGTGTATATGCGACAATGACGGAAGGTCCGTCGTATTCCTCGGCTTCCTTTAACACTTTGATAAGCTGCGCCGGGTTGGCACCCATCGAAACCGAAGCGACATATACGTTTCCGTATGTCATAAATATCGCGCCGAGGTCCTTCTTCCTTGTCTTCTTGCCGGCGGATGCGAACTGTGCGACCGCACCTATCGGAGTTGCCTTGGAACTTTGTCCTCCGGTGTTTGAATACACTTCTGTATCTATGACAAGCGTGTTGATGTTAGCGCCCGACGCGATGACATGGTCAAGGCCACCGAATCCGATATCGTATGCCCATCCGTCACCGCCGTACATCCAGAATGATTTTCTCGCAAGGTGGTCCCGTCCGGACAGGATCGATGTTATCAGTTCCTTATTAGCGGTATCATCTGATGCTTCGAGCACCTCGACAAGTTCATCCGATGTCTTTCTTGAAAGATCATAATCGTCATAAGCGTCAAGCCAGTTTTGGCATGCGCTCTTTATCTTCTCATCCCCGGTCTCTTCCAAAAGCTTCGTGATGTTCTTCTTGGCAAGACCGCGCTGCTGGGTCACCGACAGATACATTCCGAGCATAAGCTCGGCATTGTTCTCAAACAGCGAATTGGTCCATGCGGGCCCGAAGCCTCTCTCGTTAACCGTATACGGAATCCCGGGATAGGTCGCACCCCACGCCTGGGAACATCCGGTACCGTTCGCCCAGTATACCCTGTCCCCGAACAGCTGTGTCATGAGCTTTGCATACGGTGTCTCACCGCATCCCGCACATGCAGCCGAAAACTCCAGAAGAGGCTGTTCGAACTGGCTGCCCTTCAAAGTATATTTGTTATAGGCGTCACGCTTTTTCGTGATCGTAAGCGAGTAATCCCATTCTTTCCTGTTCTCATCGGTAAGCTCGGGAGCATCCATCGTAATGGCTTTTTCCTTTGCAGGACATGAAGCCACACAGCTTCCGCATCCTGTACAGTCATGTGCGGAAACGGAAAGAGTATATTTGTATTCTCCCTTGGGCTTTGCATCCGTCATCTTCATCGATGCGGGTGCAGCTGCCGCCTCTTCTTCCGACAGAAGATGAGGACGGATCGCCGCATGAGGACATACGAACGAACACATGTTACACTGCAGGCATTTCTCGGGATCCCACTTCGGCGTACTTGTTGCAATGCCGCGCTTCTCAAAAGCTGTAAGACCCATCTCTATAGAGCCGTCCATCCTGTCGACAAAAACGGATACCGGAAGATCGTTTCCTTTCTGCCTGTTGATATGGTCACACACCTCGGTAACGACCGCAGGCGCATTTTTTGTACCGTGTATCTGCTCATCCTTAAGGTTTGCCCATTCGGCGGGAACCTTGACTTCATGAACACCTTCCGCACCCTTATCGATCGCATCGGTATTCATCTTGACGATCTTGCTTCCCTTGGTAAAATATGCCTTCTCCGCAGCCGCCTTCATTTCTTTTACAGCGGTATCTATCGGAAGGAGGTTCGATATCTTAAAGAACGCCGCCTGAAGCACCGTGTTCGTATGGCTTCCAAGACCGAGCTCCTCGGCGATCGCCGTTGCATTTATCGTAAACAGCCTTACCTTCTTCTTGGCAAGAAGCCTCTTTACCCTGTTCGGAAGTTCGGTCTCAAGCTCATCATCCGACCATGTGCAGTTAAGCAGGAATATCCCGCCCTTCTTTACCTCATCGGCAACATCATACTGCTTGATAAAGCTCTGGTTATGGCATGCAACGATGTCTCCGGCCTTAACGTAATAACTTCCCCGGATAGGTTTCTTGGAAAAACGAAGGTTTGATTTCGTGACACCGAACGATTTTTTCTCATAATATTCGAAATATGCCTGGGAATACATGTCCGCCAGATCTCCGAGTATCTTTGCGGTATTATGGTTGGCTCCGACCGTTCCGTCACCGCCGAGCCCCCAGAACTTACAGCATATCATGTCGGGAGAGCCGACCTCGAAGTCAAGTTCGCCTGTTTTGAGCGACAGGTGAGTTACATCATCTTCAATACCGATCGTAAAGCTGTTTACCGGTTTGTTGGACGCAAGGTTATCAAATACGGCAACGATCTGTGCCGGATTCGTATCCTTTGAAGACAGTCCGTACCTTCCGCCGACCACCTTTACATCCCTTTGCGAATTAAAGAGTGCTGTACAAACGTCAACATACAACGGCTCGCCCGCTGCACCCATCTCCTTGCACCTGTCAAGGACAGCGATCCTCTTTACGCTATCGGGAATTGCAGATACGAACTTTTTGATATCAAAAGGCCTGTACATATGAACCTGAAGAAAACCGCACTTTCTGCCACGCTTGTTGAGCGCATCGACAGTCTCTTCGATCGTACCGGAAACAGAACCCATCGCAACGATGATATCCGTCGCATTGGCAGGTCCGTAATACTGGTATGGCACATACTTCCTGCCTACAGTATCCGATACCTTCTTCATGTAGTCTTCTATGATATCCGACAGTTCCATATAGCATTTATTGTTGGCTTCGCGGAACTGGAAGTAAACGTCGTCATTCTGAACGGTATTACGAAGCATCGGATGCTCGGGATTAAGCGCATGCGTGCGAAAATCAGACAGCGCTTTTTTATCGACAAGTGCCGAGAGTTTTTTTACATCAGGCATATCGATCCTCGACATCTCATGGGATGTACGGAATCCGTCAAAGAAATGCATGAAAGGAACCTTGGCCTTTATGGCACTAAGATGTGCGACAGCCGCAAGATCCGCTGCTTCCTGAACGCTTCCGGAACAAAGCATGGCAAGGCCTATCTGACGACATGCCATTACATCGGAATAATCACCGAATATACTCATCGCATGTGTGCCGACCGTTCTTGCTGCAATATGCAGAACTGCAGGCAGGTGCTCTCCCGTGATCCTGTAAAGTGTGGGGATCATGAGCATCAGTCCCTGACTGGATGTATAAGTGGTTGAGAGCGATCCTGTCTGAAGGGCACCGTGTACCGCACCTATGGCGCCGGCCTCCGACTGCATCTCAACAAGCCGGACGCTTTGCCCGAACATGTTCTGCCGGCCCTTTGCGGACCATTCATCGGTCTTGGCCGCCATCGGTGACGAAGGCGTTATCGGATATATCGCGGCTACCTCGGTAAACTCATACGCCACTTGCGCGCACGCCGCATTTCCGTCTACCGTAACCAAATTCTTACTCATATATTCTCCTCATAATTCAAAATCTTCATAACAAAGGGAATAATTCTTAGTCCTGACCGAGTTTCAGCCGTTTAACGGCGTCCTCTCTCATCTTATACTTCAACACCTTCCCCGCAGCATTCATCGGGAACTCATCAACGAACTCTATATACCTCGGTACCTTATGTCTTGCAAGACTTGCCTTGATGAACGCATCCATCTCCTCGACAGTCATCTCCTCGCCGTCCTTTAAGATGATGCAGGCCATAGCCTCTTCGCCGTACCTCTTATCCGGCACTCCGATAACCTGTACGTCCTTAACCTTGGGACAGGTATATATGAACTCCTCGATCTCCTTCGGGTATAGGTTTTCTCCGCCGCGGATGATCATATCCTTAAGGCGTCCCGTGATCCTGTAGTTTCCGTTCTCATCCTTCGCTGCAAGATCTCCCGAATGGAGCCATCCTTTCTCGTCGATCGTCTCGCGGGTTGCCTCGGGCATCTTGTAGTAGCCCTTCATCGTGTTGTATCCTCTCGCGCAGAACTCTCCGTTTTCACCGACTCCAACCTCTTTGCCGGTCTCGGGGTCTATGACCTTGCACTCGACATGAGGGAATGCGTATCCGACAGTCTCGGTCCGGACATCCAACGGATCGGTCCATGCCGACATCGTATTTCCGGGCGCAGTTTCGGTCTGGCCGTACACAGATACTATCCCGCGCATGTTCATCTCGTCCGGCTGTGCGGCCCTCTTCATAAGTTCCGGAGGACATCCGGCGCCGGCCATGATCCCGGTCCTCATATATGAGAAATCGGTCTTCTTATAATCCTCGTGGTTGAACATCGCGATGAACATCGTAGGAACCCCGTTAAAGCACGTGATCCTCTCCTGGTTGATGCATGCGAGCGATGATTTTGCACTGAAGTAAGGCATCGGGCATATCGTTGCTCCGTGCGTTATGGATGATGTCATGGACAGAACCATTCCGAAACAGTGGAACATCGGCACCTGTATCATCATACGGTCCGCCGTGGACAGTCCCATTCTGTCACCGATACACTTGCCGTTGTTTACGACATTGTAATGGGTGAGCATAACACCTTTCGGAAAACCGGTCGTTCCCGATGTATACTGCATGTTACATACATCATCGGGCCTGACGTTAGCGGCCATCTTCTCAAGAGCGGAGTCGCTTGTCATATCGCACCTGTCCATTGCCTCATCAAATGTAAGTGCGCCGGGCATCGCAAATCCGACGGTTATAACATTTCTGAGAAACGGAAGCTTCTTGCAGTGAAGCGGCTCGCCGGCCTTTGAGGATGCTATCTCGGGACACAGTTCGTTTATTATATCTTTGTAGTTGGAATCCACTGCGGATTCTATCATGATAAGGGTATGTGTATCCGACTGGCGCAGCAGATACTGTGCCTCGTGGATCTTGTATGCGGTGTTCATCGTAACAAGAACAGCACCTATCTTACAGCACGCCCAGAACGAAATGTACCAGGCCGGGACATTTGTTGCCCATACCGCAACCTTAGATCCGGATCTGACGCCGAGACTCATCAGAGCCTTGGCAAAATCATTCACGTCCTTCTGGAACTCCTCATATGTCCTCGTATAGTCAAGCGTCGTATATTTGAAGCAGTACTGGTCGGGGAACTCCTCAACCATTCTCTCAAGCACCTGGGGAAATGTCAGATCGATGAGTTCGTCCTTTTTCCAGACGTACTGTCCCGTACCGTCATGGTTGGGATACAGTTTTTTCTTTTTGCCGCGAGTGTTCTCAAAGCGGCTCATATAGTTGACAAAATAAGGGAAGATGACCGAATGATCGCGAAGATCTTCCATATATTCGGGCTTCCATTCAAGCGAGATAAATCCCGCATAATCGATCGAATAGAGTGCATCCATAAATGCGGCAACAGGCGCGCTTCCTTCTCCGATCAGATTATAGTTAGTCTCGTCATCCGAATCGCACAGATGTACATGCTTTACATACGCGCCGAGGTTTCTGATAGTATCCTTCGGCTCTTCATGGGCTATCCTGTATGTATGATGAAGATCCCACAGTGCCGCAAGATGATCATCGGCATAATCATCAAGCAGCTCGCACAGCTTCTTGGTGTCAGAGTATATACCGGAAGTCTCGACAAGAAGTATCACGTTGTTCTTTCTTGCATCGGGAAGCAGTTCGTCGATCGCACTTCTTATTGCGGTCTCATCCTCTGTATCCGTTCCGATGCTGACATTCTCCACACGCATGTAGCCTGCGATGTCGATAATCTTTTTAAGGTCTTCAACGGACTTGTGATCGGTAAGATCGTAATTGCCGTCAAATACCGGGATCGTAAGCTTGCTGTCGCGAAGATGCCTGGTCGTTGCTGCGATATTGTATTTGCTGAATGCCTCGCCCTTTACAAACAGATCCCTGTCGTCAATGAGCTTATATACTTCTATTCCGGAAAAATCCATTTCCAGGGCAATGTCGACAAACTCCTCCCAAGGGATATCCCGCCAGCCCCTCGTTGAAAAAGACAGTTTCATCATCACGGCTCCTCCTCATAAACAACTTTGTTTACGGCATTAAGATAAGCCCTGACACTTGCTCCGATTATATCTGTAGACAATCCTCTTCCGGAGTATACCTTTCCGTCGGCAAGAAGCTTGACAACTGTCTCCGCTGCAGCTTCCTTTCCTTCCGTGATGGCTTTTATCTGAAAATCATCCAGGTCGAAATGTCTTCCCGTGATCTGCTCAATGGCAAGGAATGCTGCATCGATCGGTCCGTCCCCGAGTGAAATGCCTTCAAGTATCCCGTCCGCACTCTCAACCTTGACATGAGCCATGGATGTAATATTGTTTCCGGTATTTGTAATGAAATCTATGAGCTTATACTTCTCGGGAACCTGCATCGCAGCCGTTGCGACGATAGCATCGATCTCCCTGCCAGACACGCTCTCTTTCTTGTTTGCAAGCTTTAAAAATGCCTCGTATACGTTTTCGGCATCCTCATCACTTAAGCTGTAACCAAGCTTTTCAACAACCCCGATGACGGCCTCTTTTGAATCATGTACAGTAAGCCTGTCCTCGGAATTCTCCACCGTCGGTGTAAACCCTAAAAATGATCCTGTCTCACGCGAAGGAACGCAGAATCTTCCTATCTGTCCCACAGTCCTTTTCATGGAAGATGTCGCAACCCCTGTCCTTACCCCGAAGCTTTCCCCCTTGCCTGCTATTACCCTGCAGACATTCTCAAGAGAAGCTGTATTGACAGGATACGCGGATGCTTTTATCTCACCAGCGCCATGGCACAGTGCGGCGATCGCACACGCATCAGCCATCGACAGTTCATCCGAACATGATACGCCCCATGTTATATCCCGAAGACGCGGCTCACTAGCAAGTCTTTTTTCAAGAAATGCGGCAAATTCCTCGGGAAGCATGGTTCCCGCATCATCACAAAACGTGATAACGGTTGCGCCCGACGAAAGAGCAGCGTCCATTATCTGAGAAAGAGTAGCATCATCCGCTCTTGTGGCATCATCTATAAGAAGCTCCACGTCAGACGTGAGCGCTTTGCATGAGGCAACCGTACTCTTTACCATCTCGGTGATTGCTGCGGCTTTTTTGTGATAAACATACTCCATCCTCACGCTGCTTCCGGGAGCCACCACCTGAAGTCGGAATGATGCGGCCTCAGAAAGTGCTGCGGCAGTCGGCGCCGGGTCGCCACCGAGAGCCACCGGCACGGCAATAAGGCTGTTCTTAACAGCAGTAACGACAGATTTGACAAGGAGGGTGTCCACCTTGCCGTTTCTTATCTCATCCAGTTCGATAACATCGACACATAGTTTGTCCAATAGCTTTGCGACTTCCAGTTTTTCCTTGAACGATAGGGTATTATCCCTGCCGTTTGAAAGTTTCCTGATCGTGCTGTCGCAAATCCTTACAGTGTTCATTGTCATCTCCTTTACCTGATCTTGTTTTTAAGATAATCCTTTGCTGCCTCAAGCTGGTTATCGTAGCCGTCATTCTTGTATTTATCGTAATCGAACTCTACTTCCACATCCGGCTCGATACCTATCTCATGTATGTTTTCGCCGTTCGGCGTATAGTATTTGGAATTGGTGATCTTAACTCCGCTTCCGTCATCAAGCGGGGTTATTATCTGAGTGATACCCTTTCCGAATGTCTTCGTTCCCATGACCGTTACCATTCCATGATCTTTTAATGCGCCTGTCAGTATCTCGGATGCGCTTGCCGTATTGCCGTCAACAAGTACCACGCACGGAACCTTCAGGTAGTTCTCGTCACCCTCATCTTCATATTTGTATGACAGGCCCCTCTTATCCTTGACCGAGACTATGACACCTTCCTTGACAAGTCTGTCGGCGATCTCAACCGAGGAGTCAACAAAGCCTCCTCCATTGGAGCGAAGATCGATGATGAGCGCCTTCATTCTGTCTGCCTCAAGTGATGACATGGCGTCCCTGAACTGGTCATCGGTCGCATCGGCAAATTCCGATATCGCAATATATCCGATATCGTCATCAAGCATCTCGAAGTCCACTGTCATGGCATTTATCTCGCCGCGCCTTAGGTCAAATCTTATTATCTCATCGCTGCCTTCTCTTAGTACACCGACAGTGACCTCGGTATCTTTCGGACCGCGCATCTTGGATACGACAAGGTTAAGATCCTGTCCCGTAACATCCTCACCGTCGACCTCGACTATGATATCATCGGCAAGCATCCCGGCCTTTTGTGCCGGCGAATCCTTGATCGGCCGTACGACCTTGATATCCTTTGTGTCCGGATCCTGTGTCAGGTATACTCCGATACCCTCAAAAGTCCCCGAAGTATCCTCCATCATCTCGGCGAACTCTTCCTTGTTATAATAAACGGAATACGGGTCGTCAAGTGATTCCAGGATCCCCTTATATATGCCGTCCCTTATCTGCTCCTTGTCAACATCTTCCAGATAGGTGTTGTCAATGAGCGCGTATAGGCTGTCTATTTTATCGATCGAATCCTTATCGAGTACGGAACTGATACCACGCCCGAAGACCCTCGCATAAAAGCTCCCGTTTACGATCATGCTTATAACGGAAACGGCAGATATTATAAGAGCGCCCAGAACAAAACAACCTAGGGCAATCAAAAGGCCCTGGATCATGCCTTTCTTCCGGGCCTTTTCTACCTGCTGCGAAGCGTATTCGACCGGTATCAGATTGGGTTCATCCATTGTATATAATGTCCCTCCTTAAGACAGGTTTATCGTTTGTGGGTCCCTCCTTAGGACAGATAAATATGAGACTCGCGCATGAGAATCGCATAAATGCGATGGGCGCTCGTCGTGTCGTAAGGGATCCTCCCACTGCACTTCGTTTGTGGGCCCCTCCTTAGGACAAGTAATTCCAGGGGCTGACGTATGATCCGTTCTCGCGGACCGAGAAGTGCAGGTGCGGTCCGGTGCTCCTTCCGGTGGAGCCCACACACCCGATCTGCTCACCTCTTGCGACCATCGTCCCGGAGGATACCGAAACGGAACTTGCATGCATATAAATCGTGATCAGCCCGTCCCCGTGATCTATCATAATGTAATTGCCCATAGTGGGCGAATAAGATGCCGCGATCACCTCGCCGTCATATGCGGCAAGTATCGGTGATCCGCTCGGAGCAGCCATGTCCACTCCGTTATGGAACTGGTCTGTACCGAGTATCGGATGTATCCTGTGTCCGTAGTCATCGGATATCCTGGTATATGACGGAGCAGGCCACTTAAACTGACCTCCGTCGTAGACTATCGCTTTCTTGTTCTCGGCAAGAAGACGTTTCTTTTCTTCGAGTATCGCTGCCTCGAGATCCTTGATGATCTGGTCCTGTTCGGCGATCATAGCCTCATACTCGGCTATCGCAGCTTCCTTGTTATTGATATCGCCTTCGTAGACGTTTATCTCTTTTTCCTTGTCCTCCATGAGCGTCTCAAGTGCATCCTGCTCATTCTGGACGGCGGCTTTTGCCTCCTCAAGGCTTTCCTTCTGTGCCAGAAGCTCCTGCTCCTTGGCTTCGACCATGTTCTTCGAATCAACATAGGAATCGAGCATTCTTCTGTCGTATGCGCTCATCCGTGTGATGAATTCTGCTTTGTTGAGAAAATCGACAAAGCTCTTCGACGACAGGAGCATCTCGACCTTCGATGCCTCTCCGTGCTCGTAGACGAACTTGATCCTTTTTTTCATCGTCTCATACTGGGTATCGGCAACACGTTTTGCCTCTTCAAGTTCCGTCTCCGTTGTCTGTATCTCGAACTCTTTGTCGGTTATATGGCGGTTAAGGTCATCGATCTTTTCGTTTATATCGCTTAGATCGGCATCCAGTTCCTGTATGTAGTTTTCAAGATTGGCCTTGCTTGTTTCAAGACCTGCAAGGAGTGATTTTACGTCAGTTAAGTTGTTCTTTAAGGCCTTCTTCTCTTCCTCGGCCGCCTTCTTGGACTCCTCGCTCTCCCTTATCTTATCGTTTGTAAGAGTGGCCGCATGCACAAATAGCGGCACATGTGCCGCTAATACATAAAATACCATTATCAATACGATAAAACGCGCTCCCCTTTGGCGAATCATTACCGTCCCCTTCTGATATATAAGTAACCGCGATCAGACTTTCAAATGTCTTCTTACCGTTATCAGGCTTCCTAGAAAACCGATGCCGACACCAAGTATCAGCGAGATCGGAACCAGATTCCTGAACAGTTCCTCAACACTCATGAACTTGAGCATGTCGGATAATACGGAAAAGTTTGCATTCGCATATTCCACCATCAATTTGTACAGATAGTATATCGCAACAAGCGGTAGGGCAGAGCCTATCAGTCCGATAAGGATTCCCTCTATCACAAAGGGGCTTCTTACGACAAAATCCTTCGCCCCGATCAGCCTCATGATGCCAATCTCTTCCCTTCTGACGGAGATACCCATCGCTACGGTGTTGCTGATAAGGAATACGGAAACCAGCAATAGTATGCCGATGATCGCAAGCGATACATAACTGATCAGTGTGTTGACGTTCGTTAAGACCTCTGCGGTGATGTCGGATCTGTTTACCTCCCGTATACCCGGAACCGTATTCAGCCAGTTAACAAGCTCCGGCTGCTTTGCGACATCATTAAGGTATATCTCATAGTTCTCGGAACCTTCAAGCGGGTTGTCTCCCTCATATCCATCAGCATACTCTCCGAGGTAGTCCTCTTTGAAGCTGTCCCACGCTTCCGCGGATGATACGAACTTTACTTCCGAAACCTCACTTCTCGACTGTATCTGGGCCCCGATCTGCTGTATCTTCTCGTCGTCAAGACCCTCGTCAAAAAATACCGTAACGGCAACTCCGGACTGCGCAGCCTTCACGCTGTACTGCACGTTTATGACCAGACAGTAGAACAGGCCGAACAGGAATATACATGATGAAATCGTGGCTATGGTGGCAAGGGAGAATACCTTGTTTCGGAAGATATTCTTAAAACCCTGCTTGAACGTATACCAAAGTGTACTAATCCTCATCTATATACTCACCCTTCTCTTCATCGCTGATGATTATTCCCTTTTTCATGGTGATAACACGCTTGCGCATGGCATTTACTATCTCACGGTTATGTGTGACAACGAGCACGGTAGTGCCTCTGCGGTTTATCTCCTCGAGAAGTTTCATGATCTCCCATGAATTCCTCGGGTCCAGATTACCTGTCGGCTCATCCGCAAGCAGTATGGGTGGATTGTTAACGAGCGCCCTTGCGAGTGCAACTCTTTGCTGCTCACCACCCGAAAGCTGCCATGTCTTTGCCTTATATTTACCGGCAAGACCAACGAGCGAGAGCATTGCCGGAACATTCTTTCTTATCTGGCGTGTAGGGACTTCGATGACACGCTGGGCAAAGGCAACGTTCTCATAAACGTTCCTGTCCTTGAGCAGTCTGAAATCCTGGAATACGACACCGACATTTCTCCTGAACTTTGCGACCTTACGTCTGCGAAGCCTTGAAAGATCATAATTATTCACTATGATCCTGCCGCTTGTCGGCGTCAGTTCCCGAAGGAGAAGCTTGATAAGCGTCGATTTACCCGATCCGCTGTCTCCCACGATAAATACGAATTCCCCTTTTTTGATGTGGAGGCTGACATCATTAAGTGCCGGCACTCCGCTGGAGTATGATTTGCTTACAGACTCCATTGTGATCATGATACTACCCCTTCCTTACAGCATCAATCTAACTCCTGCATATATCTCATGTACTTTACGACCATGAGTGCGATCTTGAACGTGATCGCATCCTCGAACACGCGAAGATCGAGCCCCGTCGTCTTCTGAAGCTTGTCAAGACGGTACACGAGCGTGTTCCTGTGAATGTACAGCTGGCGGCTCGTCTCGGATACGTTCAGACTGTTCTCGAAGAACTTGTTGATCGTCATGAGCGTCTCTTCGTCAAACTCATCCGGACTCCTGCCGTCGAATATCTCCTTGATGAACATCTTGCAAAGCGGTATCGGCAACTGATAAATCAGACGTCCGATCCCCAGTGCACTGTAGGCGATAACGTCCCTTTCGTCAAAAAAGATCCTGCCGACATCGAGAGCCATCTTCGCTTCCTTGTAGGAACGCGATATCTCACGGATCTCGCCTACTATCGTGCCGTACGAAACATGGCACGGTCTTCCGGACAGTTTGCTGACCACTTCGCGTATCTGATATGCTGCCTTGTCAACTTCTTCGTATGACTCGTTCGCGGCAAGCTCTCTTACGATGATGATGCCCTTCTCATCAACCGCCGTTATAAAGTCGCCTGTCCTTGATTTGTAATGCGCACGCACACTGTCAAGAACGTTCAGCTCTTTGGCTGAAGGTGTCTCCGCAATGATTATTATCCTGCGTGCTTCGACGTCTATGCGCAGTTTCTGCGACCGCGTATAGATATCAACAAGAAGCAGGTTATCGAGAAGCAGGTTCTTGATGAAGTTATCCTTGTCAAACCTCTCCTTGTAAGCAATAAGAAGATTCTGGATCTGGAAAGCCGCAAGCTTTCCGTATGTGTACGAATCCTCATTTGTTCCCTGTACCACAAGGATATACTCTATCTGAAGCTCGTCGTATACTTTGAAAAACTGATAACCCGAGATCTCCTGGCTGTCCGCAGGTGACTGGGTAAAGCCGGCAGCGGCTTCGTGATAGTTGATAGTCTCCTTGAATGTTGATGCCAGAACTTTGCCGTCAACGTCTATAACAGCCAGTTCGGCTCTGGTGATCCCTTTCAGCCCCTCGATAGTGCTCTGCAATATCTGATTAGAAATCATACCTATCTCCTTCGTACATATGTCCGTTAACCCCCACAGACATTATAGTGTTTATTCTAATACATATTGCCAAAAAAGAAAAGATTTTTTGTCACTTTTTCACAAAGGACTGTCTCGTAGTTTTGTAAAAAGAGCACCTGTATCTGTCGAATTCAAAATCCGCCTGTTTATCAAGGAAAAGACCGTCTTCTTCAAGCATCTTCAGATCCTCGTCGGAAGGCGCAAATCCGTCGAGCACCGACACCCACAGTGTCGTTCCTCTCTCATCCGCCTCAGCTATAGCCTTATCAAGCGGATATACGAATTCAAGCTCGGCCGTGGCGGGATCGAGGATCGTATAGAAGGGGATGCAGTTCTGCATCTCCTCATGACCGCCTATGGAAAAGTATACGTCTCCCTCGCCGATATTTTCGCGAAGGAACGCTATCTCCTCATCGGCCGTGTTTTTGTATTCCGTGTTATACATCACATGGTATGTGCAGGCTCCGACAGCAAGTGATGCGATGACTGCCGCGATCCATGTCTTTTTTTCTCTTGAAAGCATCACAGCGGCTGACAGCCAGAGGAGCCCTGTCGAAAAAAACAGGTATCTGTCCACGAATATGTTCGCACTCATCAGCTTGCTTATGATCGTTCCGAAGATAAGTACGCCGTAATAAACCGAAAAAGCACACAGCGCAAAGACCATATCCGAGCAGATGCTCTTCTTATTTACGACATTTACGATAAATACGGCGATCGCCGACAACATTATGAGCAGGCACAGCACAGAGGCCGGCGTGATCCCGACGGTGAACGGGTACAGAAGATACTGTATGAACATGGCCAGATCGACATCCGGCATCGAGAAATACCCGTTGACCATCGATATCTGGCGGATCGTGACTATAAGACAAGGCAGATAAAGGACAAAAGTAGCCGCAAGGCATATGAACCATTCGGAAAGCCTTCCCCTGTTCCTGAAGATAAAATACAAAAGCAGATACAGGTATGCGAATGCCACTGTCACGAATGCAAAATGGTGCGAATACCCTGCAAGGGTTGAGAACAGGATAAACCACATCCAGTCGCTCTTCGATCCGTCGATGGCAGCCTCATAGGCATATATCCCCGAAACCGTAGCAAATAAAAATCCCAGGCTGTACATCCTGATCTCCACGCCAAA
>JAFRIL010000158.1 GCA_017432845.1 Lachnospiraceae bacterium
GGTGCAAATATGCCTACCACTCTTGAAGCAACACAGTACTTCCAGCAGAACAAGGTATACTTTGTTCCCGGTAAGGCTGCAAACGCAGGCGGTGTTGCAACATCAGCACTTGAGATGAGCCAGAACTCGGAGCGTCTGTCATGGACATTCGAAGAGGTTGATTCCAAACTTAAGAACATCATGGTCAACATCTTTCATAATCTTGATGATGCATCCAAGAAGTACGGTCTTGAAGGTGATTACGTAGCAGGTGCAAATATCGCAGGTTTCCTTAAGGTTGCCGATGCAATGAAGGCACAGGGTATCGTCTGAGCAGGTACAGCGGTTTATTTGATCAATAGCGGGGTCAGGATCTGACCCCGCATTTTTAAGGCGGTTAACATGAAAAAAGAGATGATCCTCGTCCTCGATTTCGGTGGACAGTACAACCAGCTTATTGCCAGATGTGTAAGGGAATGTAACGTGTATGCGGAAGTACATCCGTACACTATGACGCTTAACGAGATAATCAGTATGGAACCGAAGGGCATAATCTTTACGGGCGGGCCGAACAGCGTATATGAGGAGTCTTCGCCTCATTACGATCCCGCGATACTTGACCTTGGGATACCTGTTCTCGGGATATGTTACGGATCCCAGCTGATGGCATACATGGCAGGAGGGAAGGTGTCGACAGCCCCGGTTTCCGAATACGGAAGGACGAGCGTTTGCGTCGATACATCCAGCAGACTGCTTCATGGTATAGATGCCGTTACGGATGTATGGATGAGCCATACGGACTACATTGAAGAAGTGCCGGAGGGATTTGTTATTACGGCGCATTCAAATGTATGCCCCGTGGCAGCTATGGAAGATAGCGGAAGGAAACTATATGCAACGCAGTTCCATCCTGAGGTCACACACACGCGGGAGGGCAGAAAGATCTTATCGAACTTTGTATATACGATATGCAACTGCAGCGGTGACTGGAAGATGGATTCCTTTGTTGAAGAGAAGATCGCGCAGATAAGGGAAAAAGTCGGAGACGGCAAGGCACTTTGCGCTCTGTCAGGCGGAGTTGATTCATCCGTTGCCGCTGTTCTTATGTCAAAGGCCATAGGCAAAAACCTTACATGTGTATTTGTCGATCACGGTCTCCTTCGCAAAGATGAGGGTGATCAGGTAGAAGCTATCTTCGGCCCTTCGGGGGACTATGACCTTAACTTTATAAGAGTAAATGCAGCAGACAGGTTTTACGAAAAGCTGTCCGGAATCACAGAGCCTGAAAAGAAGAGAAAGATCATAGGCGAAGAATTCATAAGGGTATTCGAGGAAGAAGCAAAGAAGATAGGAAAGGTTGATTTTCTGGTACAGGGGACAATCTATCCCGATGTGATCGAATCGGGCCTTGGAAAATCAGCCGTGATAAAATCACACCATAATGTCGGAGGGCTTCCGGACTGCGTTGATTTTACAGAGATCATCGAACCGCTCCGCATGCTGTTTAAGGATGAAGTAAGACGCGCCGGAAAAAAACTGGGACTTCCCGATCACCTTACCATGAGGCAGCCCTTTCCCGGACCGGGACTGGGTGTTCGTATTGTGGGTGAGGTTACCGCAGAGAAGGTCAGGATAGTACAGGAGGCTGATGCGATTTTCCGCGAGGAGATTGACAAGGCCGAGCTTGTACAGCGCCCCGGCCAGTATTTTGCTGCACTTTCCGATATGCGTTCCGTAGGTGTCATGGGAGACTTCAGGACGTATGATTATGCTGTGGTACTGCGTGCCGTAAACACAACCGACTTCATGACGGCAGAGTGCTGCGATATCCCTTTTGAAGTGCAGCAGACATGTATGCGCCGAATCATAGGCGAAGTAAAGGGAGTCAACCGCGTAATGTTCGATCTGACCAGCAAGCCTCCCGGAACCATAGAGCTGGAATAGTACACGAAATCCCTACAAACCGTGAATTTAAGCGGCTTGTAGTGATTTTTTAATTGGCGTTGGGTACGATTTGGGTACACTTTATTATTCTGAGGAATATTTACCCGATGACTTAATATTCATTCTTGGGATTCAAACCTATATAATCCATGAACTGGTCGTGAGATTTCTGAGCTTTTAAAGCCTCCGGCCAACGTTCAGATTCCGGATAGATACAGCCAGCGAATTGGTTAAGAGTATTCAAGTAGTAGTTTGGGATAAGGTTGCGGAAGAAGTACGACCAAGAACAGGGGGAAAGACTGATTTTGGGATATAATTCTGGCAAACTGAATTTGATACAATAAGCAATGCTTAAGTAGTGATTAATAGTACATTCTCCCCACATGCTTGTGTGTGGGGATTTTTTTGGATTTCTATTGATGCAATGCGTTAAAAGCGCTATTATAGTATTAATAGAAATGGGTGATACGATATGGATACAGCGAATGAGATAAAAAAATTACGAACAGATATGGGAATGAATCGCAAAGAATTTTGTGATTATTATAATATACCGTACAGGACTGTTACTGACTGGGAAGCAGGA
>JAFRIL010000159.1 GCA_017432845.1 Lachnospiraceae bacterium
ACTGCGACGTGCCTTTATCATAGGATTTTTGATATATATCCCGTTCATCGTCATCGACATGGTCGTCGCCTCGACGCTGATGTCCATGGGTATGATGATGCTGCCGCCGACCACGATCTTGATGCCGTTCAAGATACTTCTCTTCGTTCTTGCAGACGGCTGGAACCTTGTGATCGGAAACCTGGTCAAGACGTTCTACTAGATAAAAATGAAACATTGGGGACGGTCCTAAATGTTTCATTTTCATCCAATTTATGAGCAAGATCCAAACTGTACTAAAAAATGAAACGTTTAGGACCGTCCCCAATGTTTCATTTAAAGGGAGGAAGATAATTATGATGGATATCGATAATGTTACGACGATCACGCGGACTGCTCTGTACACGATCATCAAGTGTGCATCCCCGATGCTTCTGGTATCTCTTGTCATCGGTCTTACCGTGTCGATCTTCCAGACCGTCACATCGATCCAGGAGCAGACGCTGACATTCGTTCCGAAGGTTCTCGGCATCTTTGCCGCGATCATGATCCTTGGGCACTGGATCCTTAATGAGGTCGTAGCTTACACGCAGGCTCTGTGGGGTGATTTTTCTCTGTACATCAGGTAAGAGATGATAGACTATCAGTTTACTTTTGAAGATCTGGAGTTTTTCCTGCTCGTTCTTGCCAGGATAAGTGCATTCGTATTTGTGGCTCCGTTCTTCTCAATGTCGAATACGCCGAGAAGGCTGAGGGCAGGATTTTCACTCCTTGTGGCTGTGCTGTTGTTTGGAGTGCTCCCGGATCACAACGTACCGGAATATTCGACGGTACTGGGCTATTCGATCATCGTACTGAAGGAGACGATAACCGGTCTTCTTATTGGACTTGGGGCCAACATCTGCATGTCGATCGTAAACTTTGCCGGTAAGGTTGCGGATATGGAAGTGGGACTTTCCATGGTCCAGCTGTTTGACCCTCTGACAAGAGAGGGCACCGGTTTCATGGGCAGTCTGTACCAGTACATACTCGTCCTGATCATGCTGATAACGAACATGCACTATTATTTCCTGAGGGCGATCGTTGAGACATTTTCGATAATCCCGATAGGAGGAGCGCATTTTTCGTCGACAAAGATCATGACGACGATGGTAACGTTCATGACCGACTTTATCACGATATCGTTCAGACTGTGTCTGCCTGTTGTTGCGGCAATGCTTCTGCTTAATGCGATACTCGGTGTTCTTGCCAAGACCGCACCGCAGATAAACATGTTCTCGGTCGGTATCCAGATCAAGATCGTTGTGGGCCTTGGGATATTGTTTCTGACGATAGGCACGATACCGAGTGCCTCGGAGTTCATATTCAAAGAGATGAGGATAATGGTCACGGCCATGGTTGAGAGCATGAAGTGATTTTCCGACAGGGGAGAGTGTGTTGACAAGGGAAGATCTGCAAAAACTTGATCTGTTAAGGCTTAACCTGCAGCTGTTCGCAAAAGAGGGGCCCGGCGGCGAGAAGACCGAACCCGCTACCGACAAGAAACTCGACGATGCCCGTAAGGAAGGACAGGTTGCGAAGAGCAAAGAGCTGGGACAGGCATTCACGCTCCTGGCGCTGTTTATAATACTGAAGATCTGGGCAGGTACCATAGGCCATAATTTTATGAATTCATTCCGGATCAACTATTCGAGAATGAATGAGATGACAACTCTTGTTAACGGACAGATCTCGGTCAAGGATTTCTGCAGGCTGCTAAACATTAACATCACGCAGATGGCGCTGATGGTAGCACCCGTATTTCTGGCAGGTTTTATCATCGCGATAGTCGTTGAGATATTCCAGGTCAAGTGGAAGCCGACCGCCAAGCCGCTGCAGCCGAAGTTTTCCAAGATCAATCCTATCAGCGGGTTTAAGAGGATATTCTCGGTTGAAAAGCTCCTTGATCTTTTAAAATCACTTATCAAGATCTTCCTTCTCGGATATCTTGCGTACTCCACGATAAGAGGGCAGTTCGCTGTCCTGTTTTCGCTGTTTGACATGGAGCTTATATCGGCAGTTAAGATCATCGGGGATATCGCGATAAACTTAGGACTTAAGATAAGCGCGTTCTATATCGTCATAGGATTTGCGGACTACGGCTACCAGAAGTGGAAGTTCTCCGAAGACATGAAGATGACCAAGCAGGAAGTCAAGGACGAGTGGAAGAACGCCGAAGGAGATCCTGCGATCAAGGGAAGACAACGGCAGAGGATGCAGGAAGCTTCCAGAAGAAGGATGATGCAGGCAGTACCGTCCGCCGATGTTGTCATCACGAACCCCACGCATTTTGCGGTTGCGATCA
Organism: Lachnospiraceae bacterium; assembly: GCA_017432845.1. GTDB lineage: Bacteria > Bacillota > Clostridia > Lachnospirales > Lachnospiraceae > UBA2868. The sequence continues at coordinate 2,324 of JAFRIL010000159.1, forward strand.
AGTACGACGTTACGGTATTTGACGCTCCGTACATAGTCGCAAAGGGGGAGGATTTTCTCGCAGCGCGGATCAAGGAAAGAGCCGCAGAGGCAGGTGTTGAGATAGTCGAAAACAAACCGCTTGCAAGGATGCTGTACTACAATGTGGAACTGGGCAGTCCGATACCGCCTGAACTGTACCAGACCGTTGCAGAGATACTGGCAGTGATCTACAACGCTCGCCAGGCAGGATAATTGATGTTGTAAGGAGGGGAGGTGAATAAATAATGCTGAAGAAGTTTGCTGCAGCCGACCTCGGTGTTGCTCTGTATCTTCTGTGCGCATTTATATTCCTCATCGTCCCCATCCCGTCATCGGTACTTGACGTGGCTCTTGCCCTCAACATATCGGTGGCGTTTGCAGTGCTGTTTAATACGATGTTCGCCAAAGAAGTCCTGGATATGTCATTTTATCCGACTCTTTTGCTGTTCACGACCATATTCCGTATATCACTCAACGTTTCATCGACAAGACTGATACTGTCAACGGGCTCACCCGGAAACGTTGTCGAGACGTTCGGACAGTTCGTCGGCGGCGGCGATCTGATCATGGGTACCATCGTATTCATCATACTGATCATCATCCAGTTCATGGTCATCAACAAAGGTTCCGAGAGAGTTGCCGAGGTTACGGCAAGATTCACCCTCGATGCGATGCCCGGTAAACAGATGGCGATAGACGCCGACCTTAACACCGGTGCCATAACGGATGAAGAAGCCAAACAACTTCGTGCCAAGATCCAGGAAGAAAGCAGTTTCTTCGGTTCCATGGATGGTGCGGTCAAGTACGTAAAGGGAGATGCGACCGCAGGTCTTATCATAACCTTCATAAACATCATCGGCGGTATTGCGATGGGTATGCTCCGTCAGGGTATGGATTTTAACGGAGCCATCCAGAAGTACACGATACTGACGATCGGTGACGGACTGGTTTCCCAGATCCCGTCGCTTCTTATATCGCTTTCAACAGGTATACTGGTAACAAAAGGATCCAAGGAAGCGGACTTCGGAACGGTGCTCGTATCGCAGCTGTTCGGACTGCCCAAGGCAATGTATTTTGTCGGCGGAGTCATCTGTTTCCTCGGCATAGTGACACCGCTTAATGCGATACTGTTCCTGACGATCGGGCTTCTGTTTATCGTAAGCGGAAGAGTCGTTGCAAACAGTATTGAAGTAAGCAAGACCGAGCGCAGTGTTGAGACCGAGGAGGAGGAAGCCGAAGAGGTTCGAAAACCGGAGAATGTTGTATCGCTCCTGCAGGTCGATCCGATCGAGCTGGAATTCGGTTACGGTATCATACCGCTTGCCGATGTTAACCAGGGCGGCGATCTTCTCGACCGTGTAGTTATGATAAGAAGACAGGTGGCTCTTGAAATGGGTACCGTGGTTCCCATCA
>JAFRIL010000160.1 GCA_017432845.1 Lachnospiraceae bacterium
CAGCAGATCGCGGATGAGGCAGAATACAGGAAATGGTTCTTCGGCCATTTTCACGAAGACGAAGTGATCGAGGATGTGTTCGTTGCGATGTACAACGAGATCATAGTGATCTAGCATCGTCGCGCTTTATTTGGAGGGATCGGAATGATATATGCAATGAGCGATATACATGGGTGCCTTGATGCGCTAAAAGAGAAGATGGAACAGGTTGATCTGTCGCCGGATAACAGAATGATATTTCTGGGGGATTATATCGATTACGGCCCGGACTCCGGAGGAGTGTTACGCTATCTGTATGATCTCTGGCAGAAGGAAGGTAATGATAAGGTTGTAATGCTCAAGGGAAATCATGAGGCGATGCTCCTTGAGTGGATAGATGAGTTCAAAAATCCTGTTACACCATAGATGGATGAGATGTCCTATGACTCATGGCTCAAGACGGATGGTGAGCATAGATACAATGCTTTTAGAACGCTTGTGACCAAGGAACAATTTGAATATATCAGGGAAACTGAGCGAAATCTTTCGTTTGCGCGATTGAATCACGAGGCAGTCAATATGGTCATCGAAACGAGTGGTGATCTTATAAAATGGATTCGATCCATGGAGAGCTTTTACGAGACAGATACGCAGATATTTGTCCATGCGGGCGTCGATGAGGAAGCGGAAGAATACTGGAAGTGTGGGACGGGTGACGATGTATTCCTGTGGAAGTTTCCGGCATCGTTTGGGAAGTTCTGCAAGACTGTCATTGCAGGCCATGTCGGAACAGGAAATATCGCGCGTGACAGATCATTTCACGAAGTATATTATGACGGAGCCAGTCACTACTATATTGACGGTTCGGTTTACAAACACGGAAAGCTTCTGCTGTTGGCATACGATGAAAACGATGGAAAGTATTATCAGGTGGAGAAGCGCGGGCTGATATTACGGGATAAAGGATTTATGAGAGGGTGATGATATGAATTATTACATCAGCGATCTGCATCTGTTTCATAATAACGTTACAAAGGCAGGAAAAAACTATGACGACAGGCCATTTGATAACCTGGAACAAATGCATTTGATGATAAAGGATAAGTGGAATGCTAAGGTTACGAACGGGGATACGGTTTATATTCTTGGCGATGTGGCTATGCGCGGAACCCGGGAAGAACTGATGGGGTTTGTGGCACAACTTAAGGGACATAAGATATTGATCAAGGGAAATCACGATGATGTCAAGGACCTGCGGTATAGGCAATTATACGAAGATATATGTGATTACAAGGAGATCACTGACAATATCAGCGGACGAAATGAAAGCCTGGTGCTGTGCCATTATCCTATTTTATTATGGAATAACCAGCATCGCGGCTCGATCCTTTTGTACGGACATGTTCATAATTCAATAGAAGAGTATTATTTCAGAAAATGCCTCAATGAAATGAACAATGAGGATTTCTTCGGAAGAAGGACAGGAGACAGGGTGCTTCGCGCGTATAATGTCGGATGCATGATGCCCTATATGGATTATGAGCCGCGCTCGCTTGCCGAGATCGTGGAGAGCGGTTCACAAAGTTTTCACAATTTTTGTTAGCACTCATGCTTGACGAGTGCTAACAGATATGGTATAACTAGTTCAGAATCAAAGAAGAGGACGTCCGGAACGGCATTACAGCCTGACCGGCGGATCGATAAAAAGGAGGAATGACTTATGATGATGCCCAGTATTTTCGGAGAAAACTTATTTGATGACTTTTTTGACAGTGTTTCAAGACCGATCAAGGCCTTCAGACAGCCGTCGATCCCTCAGGTGATGAGAACGGATGTCAAGGAAACGGACAAAGGCTTTACACTTGATATCGATCTTCCCGGATACAAGAAGGAAGACATATCCGCAGAGCTCAAGGACGGATACCTTACAGTCAGCGCCAAGACCAATGAGGAGCACGAAGAGAAGGAAGAGGACGGAACCTACATCAGAAAAGAGAGGACGTTCGGAAGCTGCTCGAGGAGCTTCTACATCGGCGAAGAGATCGAGGAGAACGAAGTTAAGGCCAAATTTGAGGACGGTATCCTGAAGGTATTCGTACCGAAGAAGGAAGTAGCACCTCAGGTTGAGGAGAGAAAGTACATTTCGATAGAAGGCTGATCACCTTGCTATAAGAACCCTGTTGGGGTTATAATCGAAGGCGTCGGTTGCCGACGCCTTCTTTTTATGAGCAAAGCGAGGTAGGAGATGCTTTATTCGATATTCAAGTTTGGAACATTCTGGTGGATAGCCATGGCGGGCGTGATTTTCGCGTTCTTCGCGACAATTCTCCTTATGAAGGCGCTTGCCCCCAAGCTTCCCCATGACAAGGGCAGGGCATTTGCGGTTGAAGGTGCGTTGTCAAAGGGGAAAGTGCGAGGCGTGGGGATAGTCTTTGTTCTGACTTATATCGTTACGGTACTCCTCTATGATGTCATAAGCTTTGAGAAGATCATATATCTGGCCGTTATAGCCGCCTGTATGCTTACCGGGTATTTTGATGATGCTTCGGAAAAGCCGTGGAATGAGTATTTAAAGGGTGCGCTCGATCTTGTTCTTGCGGTGATCGTTGCGGTAACGTACCTGTACTGCCACGGAAACACGTTTCTTATCATGTATCCGCTGTCGGCAGGGCTTACGATACCGTATCCTCTTGCAGCGATCCTGATCGTGATCCTTGTCTGGACATCGATCAATGTAACGAATTGTACGGACGGAGTAGACGGCCTTTCATCAACACTTGTCATCATAACGCTCGGAAGCTTCGCACTTGTCATGAAGACCTTCGGCAATATCTTCGATATCCTGTTCATCGTGTATTTCATAACGGTGCTTGTTGCTTATCTGTGGTACAACTCAAATCCGAGCAGCATGCTTATGGGAGATGCCGGAAGCCGGGCGATGGGTATGATGGTTGCTATCGTAACACTGCTTAGCGGTTATCCGCTTTTATATATACCGTTTGCTCTTGTGATGATACTTGACGGAGGGCTCGGGCTGTTAAAGGTCGCGCTGCTTCGTTTTCTGAAGATAAAGATACTTGTTAACGTGCGCTGCCCGCTTCATGATCAGGCGCGCAAGGTAAGTGAATGGTCGAACACTCAGGTCGTGTTCAGGTTTGCGGTGATACAGTTCATCATCTGTGCACCGTTCGTGCTTATGTTTGACGTATTCTAAAGCGATTGGGAATATATTTAATACGGAAGGATGGATCAAAAATGACAAAAGTGGATATTATCTCCGGATTTCTCGGAGCGGGAAAGACTACACTGATCAAGAAACTGATAAAGGATGTATTTGCCGGACAGCAGATAGTCCTTATTGAGAATGAGTTCGGTGAGATAGGTATCGACGGCGGATTCTTAAAGGATGCCGGAATTAACATCACCGAGATGAACAGCGGCTGTATATGCTGCTCGCTTGTGGGTGATTTTGCGACAGCGCTCAAGAAGGTCGTGGATGAATATCATCCCGACAGGATAGTGATCGAGCCTTCGGGAGTCGGCAAACTTTCCGATGTAGAAAATGCAGTAAGAAACGTTGCCGATGAGGCCGGACTTGAGATCGCAACCGCAACGGCGGTCGTTGATGCCAAGAAGGCCAAGGTGTATATGAAGAACTTCGGCGAGTTCTTCAATAACCAGATAGAGACCGCAAGATGTATCGTTCTGTCACGGACACAGGATGTTTCCGCGGATAAGCTTGATGAAGTTGTAAAGCTTGTCAGGGAGAAAAATCACGAAGCATCGCTTATCACCACCTGCTGGGACGAGATAGACGGCAAGGTGATCTTTGGTGCCATGAGCGACGCAAAGGCACTTGAACATGAACTTGAACATGAACACGAGCACGGGCATCATCATGAACATCATTATGATGAGAACGGTGTATGTTCATGCGGACATCATCATGGAGACGATCACGACCATGAGGACCATGACCACGAACATCATCATCACGACCACGATCATGACCATGAGCACGAGCATCACGATCATCATGACCACGACCACGACCACCACCATCACCATCATCATGATCATGATGCGGATGAGGTGTTCACAAGCTGGGGTACAGAAACAGTCAGGAAGTTCGACAAGGCAGAACTTGGTGCCATGCTTGACAAGCTTGCTGATTTTGGCCAGTTCGGCCAGGTTCTTCGTGCAAAAGGCATTGTACAGTCGACCGATGGCACATGGCTTCATTTTGACTTGACACCGGGCGAGAAGGAGATCAGGGAAGGCTCTGCCGATTACACGGGAAGACTGTGCGTCATTGGCTCCGGGATTGATGAAGATGCGATTGCAGCGCTCTTCGGGGTATAGAAATGTTTGGAAAAAGACCATTACCCGTATATCTTTTCACGGGATTTCTTGACGGAGGCAAGACCAGTTTCATCCGCCAGACAATGGATGAGGGGCAGTTTAAGGACGGTGCCACAACGCTCTTTATCATCTGTGAAGAGGGTGAAGAATCAATTGATATCATCCGTCTTAATGACAGTAAATTTGTCGTAAGAACTATCGAGGATGAGGATGACGTAAAGCGTGAACTGTTTGATACGTTTGAGAAAGAGGTAAAGCCGCAGCGTATCATAGTTGAAGCGAACGGCATGTGGGACATCAATGAACTTCTGGATGCGATGCCTGATCATTGGCAGCTTGCGGAAGTCATTACTCCTGTTGATTCGACTACATTTGAGATGTACCTCTCCAACATGAAGATGATGATGACCAACCAGTTCCTGTATTCCGATCTTGTCGTGTTCAACAGATGCGACGGATCGTATGACAGGGCGATGTTCAAGCGTATGGTCAGAGCTGTCAACCGCCGGGCACAGGTGCTCTATGAGACGCCCGAAGGAGAGGTGGAGGACAATGTTCCCGAAGAACTTCCTTATGACATTAACGCTCCCGTTATAGAAGTCGGCGATGAGGATTACGGGATCTTCTACATAGACATTTTTGAGAATCTTGCGAATTACATTGGAAAGACCGTGAGCTTTAAGGCAAAGGCCATGCATCCGAAGGATGTGAAGAAGGATAATATATTCGTTGTGGCCCGCCCGGCAATGACTTGTTGTGCCGAAGATATCGCCATGGTCGGTTTTCCGTGTGAATACAAGGACCAGGCAAAGGTCGGTGAAGGTTCGTGGATAAAGGTCGAAGCAACGGTCCGGGCTGTTATGAACCGTCAGACAAATGAGCCGTCGCCTGTTATGATAGCAAAGACGGTCGAGGATACGAAGGCGCCGGAAGACGAAGTGGCGTACTTCTGGTAGAGAAAAAACCGGAGGAAAAAATGAAGATAGCACTTATCGGAGCCGGTGCGGTCGGAGCGTATTTCATATGGGGACTTGACGGGGCCGATCCGAAGGAGAAAGAGTTTACCGTCATAGCCGAAGGCGACAGGAAAGAAAGGCTTTTGCGCGAGGGCATCAGGGTCAATAAGGTCACATACCACCCTTCGGTAAAAACCCCCAAAGAGGCGGGTGACCAGGACCTTGTGATAGTGGCTGTAAAGGGTAATGCCCTCTCGGATGCGGTAAAGCTGCTGCCGCCGCTTATGGGCGAAAAAACTGCCGTTGTTTCAATGCTTAACGGCGGGGATTCGGAAGATGTGATCGCATCCGTAGTAGGACGCGAGCATGTTCTTCACAGCATCATACTGATCGCCTCAAGAAGAGCAGACGGTGAGGTCGTTATCGATACAGATTACGATACGACGATATATTACGGTGCGGTTGATATTCCCGATAGCAAGATCCTTCTTGCAACTGTCAGGAATGCATTTTCGGATACACCCATCAAGGCGATCGAGAGTGGGGATATCATGTACGATGTCTGGTCCAAATATGCCAAGAACATCTGCAATAATCTTCCGCAGGCAATACTTGGAATACCCGCAGCTCTTTATACGAGAAGCGAGCATGGGCTCTTTCTGGCAAAAAAGCTTTGGGCGGAGGTAAGAACACTTGCCGTGATCCGCGGTATAGAGCTTCCGGAAGAGGTCGGGATATATCCTTGCGCCGACTCATCAAGATATTCGACTCTTCAGGATATCGATGCCGGACGCAGGACGGAGGTAGACAGCCTTTGCGGTTATCTGCTGGATCTGGCGGCGGAAAACAACGTTGATGTGCCGTACATAGAGTATACGTATCATGCCATTAAGGCACTTGAAGAAAAAAATGACGGCGTGTTCGATTGACGAACCGGATATGCTGTGATAAGATAGTCGGGTCGCGAAGGAGTGTCGCGCATTCTGTCACGATTCCTTCGGAATCGATGACTAATCTGCTTCGCAGATTGGGCGCTCCACGTGTAGGCAGGTTCTTCCCACTACGTGGGCCCCTCCTACCAACATACCAGGGCCTGTACCGGTTTCGACGGGGGTTTTGAACTTAAGATAGCCATCCGCGGCCTCATACCGCGTTATCAAATGAGAAACTTAAATTTAAACGCAGACAATAAGTTAGCGTTCGCAGCCTAAGCGCTGCGTGTCGCCCGCATTTCGCCTACTGAGTGCGGATACGGC
>JAFRIL010000161.1 GCA_017432845.1 Lachnospiraceae bacterium
ACAATAAAAACTGTTATCTTTCTTGTTATGATCTTTATCATCCGTGTTACCTCTTTGCTACCTTTCTGACATGAGGGATTTCTATCAGATCTCCGCAATGAACGGTGTCAGAAGGATGATGATCATAAATACCGGGCAGACGAACTTTGTCATGATCTCATACAGGCCCTTGGATCTGAACTTCTCACCGTTAAGTGTTGTTTCGTCTTCAATGTATTTGGGCTTAACGATATAGCCGATCAGTATGCATGTCAGAAGAGCCACTATCGGCATCATGATGTTATTCGATATAAAGTCAAAGAAATCAAGTATCTGATATCCGAAGATCGTAACTTCGCTCAGATTGCTGTATCCCATAACCGACAGCATTCCCATGACAAATACTATGACAAGGCAGATCGCAGTCGAACCCGCTCTCTTTAACCCGAACTTTTCGGTTATTATCGACACCATCGTCTCAAGAAGGGATACCGAAGATGTCAGGGCCGCAAAGGCAACCAGTACGAAGAACGCACATCCCGCTATATGTCCGCCTCTCATCGAATCAAAAACCTTGGGGAGAGTTACGAACATAAGTCCCGGGCCCGCATTAAGCGCTGCTTCGTCCCCGCCGCTGAATATGAACACCGAAGGTACTATGATAAGTCCCGCTATGATCGCGATGAGAGTGTCGAAGAAGCTGATCTGTCTGGTCGATTTTTCAATGGAATCCTGTTTTCTCATATATGAGCCGTAAGTTACCATGATCCCCATTGCAAGGGACATCGAATAGAACAGCTGCCCCATCGCGGCAACGATCGTTTTCATGAATTTAATGACCGTAAATCCTTTAAAATCCGGAAGAATGTAGTACTTAACCCCCGCTCCCGCACCGGGTAGCGTCATGGTATATACGGCAATGCCTATCGACAGCACAACAAGAACCGGCATCAGTATCTTGCTGACATTCTCTATTCCCTTCTCAACACCGAAAATGACCACGGCAGCGGTAAGTACGGCAAATATTATAAAATAGACCGAAGGCTCACCAAACTGTGATATGAATCCTCCGAAGTATCCGTCATCCGTGGCGCTCTGCGCCTGACCGCTTGCAAAAGTCACCAGATATTTAATGACCCATCCACCGATTACGCAGTAATACGGCGTGATGATAAACGGAACAAGTGCTGCGACCGGGCCCAAAAATCCGAATCTCTTATCGGCCTGTTTATATGCGCCGATGACACTCTTTCCCGTCTTTCTTCCGAGCGATATCTCCGTGACCATAAGTGAAAAACCGAAGCTTACGACAAGGATCAGATACGTAAGCAGAAAAATCCCTCCACCGTACTTTGCGGCAAGATAAGGAAATCTCCATATATTACCGAGACCGACCGCGGAACCTGCCGCCGCCAGTATAAATCCTATTCTGCTGCCAAAGCCTTCTCTCTTTTCTTCCATAACCCTTTCCTTTCAAAACCTTGATCTATTTTCGAAATACCACCCAGTTGTGTGACCACGGAACCGGAAGTCCGAACAATGTCACAACCTTCCCGGCGGCATTACGATACCACGAATAATTCCATCCGGCACCCATATCCATGTACACCGCATTGGTAACACCGAGTCGCTGAAGTTCCGACATGAATTCATTAAAATGCATCATTCTCGCCGTATCTATTATGCAGATATTACCGTTCAGTTCTGCAAGTGCCCTGTAACAGCGGGATCTCGGACGATCAAAGTTCATAACGGATGCTCTGTCCCTTATTAGTCCGAACTGCATGAATCCGCTCCCGCCTTTTGCGGCACAGCCTTTTATCGCTTCCGCCTCGTTATCAAATTCAAATGAAAAATCACCCTCCGAGAACGTAAATGCCGCATAGGCATTCTTGTGATGGGGGCTTTTATACAGCTGCCCGCCCGATGCATGGTCTCCTTCTATGTTCTCATGTGTAAATCCGATACTTACCGCATGCTGGAATGCGGCGCCGCTGCACCATGTTATCGACTCATCAGACTTTTTCGGCCGGTCCTTACACACAAGATCTATGCTCGTATACTCGGGAAATATGATATAGGCCGTACCGGTATTATATACTACGGTGTGCTCTTCGGGAAGTATCTTGCTTACCGGTATATTCGAAGCATCTATGCTGTCCGGTATATTTACATGATACTGTGAGACAAGGCCCGAAAATATGAAAAAAAATGTCGGGATGACAAGAAACGAAGAAGCATACAGCAGCTTATACAGTATCTGCAGAGGTCTTCCCGTAAGTTTTTCGGGGCCGAGCATATAGATGTTCAGTGCCGCAAACTGGCATAACACCAAAAGAAGATATACCGTAAACAGTATGTTCAGCCACATCTGTGCCACAAAAAACACCGTGAACGCTCCGAGAGACAGGAGCGCCATGGACATCAGCCATATTCCAGACAAACGTTTCTTTCTGTTCATGCCGTTTTCTTTGCCTCGCGTCTTTGCTTGATGAGTTCTTCGTGTAGGATCTTAAATGAATCAAGCTGTGATTCGATACAGACCAGAAGTGCCAGGATCGCCAGGTCGGTCAGATACATAAGCGCATTCTTCCACAGGACGACCGGAGCAAATCCGAGCATACTGTTCGAGATGATAAGAAGATCGAGAACGATGAACTTAAATATGACAGCCATCCGGCTGAACTCAACACTCTCCGGATTGCCGTGATTTGCGTAGTTTATGACAAAATGATTTATCGTTATGATGATCGTCATCAGAAATGACATACCGGCAGAAGCCAGGTAAATGCTTCCCTGTATCCCCACCACGAGATACTTATCAAAGTCCGCCTCCTGCCACAGTTTCCCCAAAACAAGAAAAGCATCCTGAAACATAAGGCTGAACAGGACTCCTCCCATAAGCCCTTTGACCACATCCCATTTATAATGCCTGAAAGATAAAAACACCGCAACCGACGTGATCAGTTTGACAAATACTATAAACCTTGTAAATGACAGCCCTTCGCTCTGCAGCAGCACACAGTGTATAAGACCTGTTATGGCCGCAAATATGCAGGCAGCTGCCATAAAACGTTCATTAAGGTATACAGACTCACGCTTCATCGGCAGCCACCTTCTTTTTTCCGAACAGTCCGAATGCAGCAAATGCAGCCAGTACTCCGAGCAGGCACACGGCAGATCCCGTTACAAGCATATGTTTTATCCCGAGCCTGTCAAGTATGACACCGCTTACAAGATTGGAAAAAACTCCGCCGATGGTTATCGCACTCGTAAAATACGCCTGCCCCTTTACCTGATCATCATCAGCCATGACCGTGCTCACATAATAAGCCGATGCGGGAATGAACACTGCATATGCGAACAGCTGGAAGCTCTGGCTGACAAATACCCATAACAGGCTGTCGGCAAATACGAGGATGAGTATCTTAACAAAGAATGCAACTCCTGAAAACACGAGAAGTCTTGACGGCGATACCTTCTTGAGTATGTAGCCGCTGGCCGCCATTACGGGAAGCTCCAATATCGCCTGAAGGAAGTTGGTGTATCCGAGCTCGGTCTCACTGCCGCCGCATGATCTTACGATCTGTATCAGAAAATCATTTATCATATTGTGCGAGAAAAAGAAAAGGATCGTAGCAACAGCAAACAGCCCGAATGCAGGATATGCGGCAAAGAATCCCGTGATCGTCTTACTCGGCCCTGCAGCCTCTTCGTGCTTATCATCGGGTCCCGAAGACACCCTATCATCCGAAGGTCTGTAAAACCAGATCGCGATTATCGAGATGATCATGATCACCACTGTGACGCTCATCAAAAGCGGCGCACCTTTTTTTTCCACGGCTCTTCCGACAAACGCGGAAGTGACCGCAAATCCGGCAGAACCAAGTCCTCTTGACAGACCGTAGTTGATATCACAGCCCTTTTTCTGGTACTCAAAACAAAGCGCCGTCAAAACAGGCTGATATGCAAACTGGATCATATATACGATGGCAAATACAATAAATATAAATGAAAAACTTGCGCTGACAAAGCGAAGAGATACACATCCCGCCAGGATGATAAGACATGAAATGAGGATGAACCTCCTGTTGGTAAGCCACCCTCCTTTATCGATGACACCCGCTATGACCGGCTGAAACAACGCGGATGAAATATTGGCAACCGCCAGGACCACTCCGATCTGGGTGTTGGTAAAGCCCCGGTACAGCAGGAAGACTGCCGCGTATGCATGGACGGTACAAAATGCGGCAAAATACATGACATTCAAAAGTGTATATCCGCTTGTCCACAGCTTCCTGTTCATATAACTAAACTGCTCCTTCTATTTTCTGATCTTAAGAGTCTTCAGATACTCCTTCTGTTTTGGCAGTATACGGTTTGACTCCACGCACTTCTGGATCGCTTTGTTGTGGGTCCAGACATCAAGCTTATGACCCTCGATAAAGGGAAGCGCCGCATCATACTGCTTTGCAAGTGCCGTCGCAAAATACCAGGCGATCATCATATTGACATAGTACTCGTCCGATCTTATTGCGGCAACTGTTTTAAGATACTTTATATCAAAGTCTTCGTCAAGGAAATGTTCCATCAGCATCCCGATAGCGAACCTCTTCGTGTATGGGTGGTCTGATGCTATCCATTCCTTTATCTTCTTCTCAAGACTTCCCCTGTTTTTCTTAAAGATCTTCGGCGACATCTGGTCACATGTGGCCCAGTTGTCCACGTAAGGAAGAAAGTGTTCCAGTTCTGTTATGCAGCTGTCATGATCCTTCATCAGCGATATTACAAAAGCGTGAAGTTGGTCTTCATCAAAGTATTCATGCGGAAGATCCGAAAGGAATCCTCCGATATCATCCCTCTTTGACAGCTCCTTCGCAAGTTTTCTAAGCTCAGGTGTCCTGACTCCTATCACCCTTTCGGCAGGAACGGTTGCCAGAATCGGTATCTGAAAATCACGGTATTTACTGTCGGCAAGATCCCACAGCATCTTCCTGATATCATCGGTTATCATGCTGTATTCCCTTTCCGACGCAGTATTTGATGAATCTTTCGGCAACCGGGGAGAGCGGATGATCATCCGGGTAGACGAGAACATAAACCGCCATGTGCTTCGGTGCACTTATCTGTCTGATAAGGACCTTTTCGCCTTGAATAAGATCTGCCGCGGCTGCGGGATAGATGGCAACCCCGACATTCTGCTCGCACAGTTCATATGCCGTAACGGCATTCGATATCCTGGCTCTTATCTGAGGAGTGATGCCAAGCGGTTCAAACCAGTCGCTTATCTCCTGCAGTCTGGAACCTTTCGAAGGTATTATCAGATTATGGCCTTCAAGCATCTCCAGCTTGATCGAATCACCTTTTGTCGCGGCGAGCAGATGGTCCTTTGAAAACATCGCGATCCATGGCTCTTTGTATATATTCTCCACGTGAAGTCCCTGCGGATCGAACGGCTCCATTATTATCGCCACATCAGCCAGACCGTTTCTGATACGCTGTATGACCTCATCGGAATTACCGTTCCAAATACTGTACTGCACATCGGGATGTTCTGCAGAAAAGCCCGAAATAAATGATGACATGAGGTGTGGAGCTTTGCCTTCAACCTCGGCAATATAGACCGTACCGCGAAGTCCGGTATGCATCTCTTTGATATCTTCAACCGACCTGTCGGCAAGCATGACGATACGGTTTGCATACGTCCTGAATCTTACGCCTTCATCGGTAAGCTGAAGATTATGATGATCGCGCACAAAGAGCTTTGCACCGACCTCTTCTTCAAGGTCTTTGATCTGACGTGAAAGCGGCGGCTGTGCTATCATGAGCTTTGCGGCCGCCTTTGTAAAGTTCATCTCCTCGCATACTGCAAGAAAATATCTGATATGACGAAGTTCCATTATTCAACACCTTTTAAGGCATCGACCATATCTATCGTTTTGACCTTTCCGGAGAACATGAAATTCACCGCAACCGACACGGCAAATGTACCGACTATGGAATACAGGTATGTCGGGACACTGATTATCGGATACATATCAAGCGTTTCCGATACGGTCGTGCATATGACATATAGCATGGCCCAGCCCACATACAGTCCGAAAACAATTCCGATAAACGTAAGCCAGATGTTCTGCTTCTGAAGGATCCTTCTTATGGCCGATGAACCGAATCCGAGTACTTTGAGAGTAGCAACCTCTCTTGTCTTTTCCACAAATGATAATACACCAAGATTATACAGTACGACAACTCCAAGAAGAACAGCCGCAATGACCATGATGTATACCATGGCGTTCATCATCTCCATTGTCTCCTGAAAAGATTCCTTCATCTGAGCGACATTAAGAATGGAAGAGACCTCATCGTCATCGGTGATCTCGGCAGGCACCGTCATATTCGTCAGGACCGATGTCGGCTTGAACGTATACTGCATTTCTTCATATACCTGCCTTCTCATCGTGATGCCCTGAATGGACGGGTCGCGGTAGATCTGGGATATCCTCGTGTTCTGCCACTTATCGTCTCCGACAAAATGCCATCTGACCCTGTCCCCTTCGGCAAGCCCGAGAAGACTTGCCATCTTGTATGTCATCGCTATGCCTGATGTTGACAGCTTTTCGGGGCGAAAATCACTGTCCTGTATGTGTACGTAATTGCCCTCATCTATGATCGTTGCTGTACCGCTCTTTTTGACGGAGTCGGACATGAACTCAACACTTGACTCCTGGATCATCTGTCCTTTGTATTTATTGGCAAGGTCATATGCGTATCCGTAATCTGCATCCGCGGACAGTAGTATCTTGTTATCGGCAGTCATGAGTTCGCCGTACATTTTGTCCATAAGGCCGTTTATGGAGTCAAAACAGCCGAACCCGCATTCAAGCAGCATCGCACATCCGAGAACTCCCATGATACCCATAAGGCTTCTCATCCTGTTACGAAAAACATCCCTTATATTCCACTGTGTCGCAAAATCAAGTTTGAGCCACAGCCTGCTCTTCTCAAATGCGGAATGTCTGACCTTCTTCGGTGCGGGCGGCTTGAGCGTCACCGCGGGCGGATCT